>JBBSHK010000071.1:0-9436 GCA_038253185.1 Anaerolineae bacterium
AACGCCCGCGAGCGCAACACTCTTCGGAACGACGACCTGAATGTCGGGATTCCGTTTCAACGCGTCCTTATCGGCGAGCGCGTTATAGTCCCAGCGCAGCACGATTGGCGTTTCGCCTTTGGCGATAGTGCCCTGCTTCGCCACCACAGGCACAAAGTTCCCCGCCTTGTTTAATTTCGCGAAAAAGTCGAGACCGGGCTTGGCGTCGTCGAGTGATCCGCCGTTGGAAATCGCAGTGGCGTACACACCGTTGATTGCCTGACTCGAGGCGTGTGGATCACCTGCCAAAGCAACCTGTCCCTTGTACTCCGGCTTGAGCAGGTCCGCGAAATCTTGCGGTACATTCTTGACGACGGCGGTGTTCACTTCCATTGCCATCACACCGTAATAGTCGCCGTACCAATAACCATCCGGGTCTTTCAGGTCTGCGGGAATTGATTCCCACGTGGAGACTTTGTAAGGTTGGATCAGAGCGTCTTTCTTGGACGATGGACCGAAGGACAAACCCACGTCGACAACGTCGGGAGCTTGCGGACCTTTATTGTCCTTATTGGCTTTAATCGCTTCGATTTCGTCACCCGAGCCGGCATCGGGGTTCAGTTCGTTTATAGTGATGCCGGGATACTTGGCTTTGAAACCATCGATCACGCCTGCATAACCGCACCAGTCGTGCGGCAGCGCGATAACGGTTAGCTGACCTTCCTTCTTCGCCGCCTCGACGAGTGCAGTCATACTTGCGCCGCCCGCTCCCGCGCCGGAAGGCGCAGTTGCGGCGGGCACATTGGTCGCGGCGGGGGCAGCGGCGGTAGGTGGCGATGAAGTGACTTGCGCCGCGCCACCACAGGCAACCACCATCAACGCCAATGTGAGCAGCACCACCAGCGGCAGTGCACGAATCAATTTGTGTTTCACTCTTCTCCTCCTAAGAGAATCTTCTTTGGGTCTGTGTCTGACTTGATTGGTTACGGTTGAGTTTCTGTGACGGTCACCCCCTTTGTGGAATCTTGACGAACTTCCGCTGCACCACGCGGCAGCGGAGAGGACGTCGACGTTGGTAAAATTTTGGAAACAGAATTGCGCGAGCTAGACTGTAGGAGCCGTCTTGCGCAAATAGAATTTTCAAGATCGGCGGCGAGCCGGGTCAGGGCAGGATTTCCGCTCGGAGTTCTTCATTTCGAGAGGCGCTCTTACGACGCGTTTAGTGTAGCATCACTTCTCGACGGATGTCAAGGGCGCGTCACACGGGGGATTGTCTAAACTGGAAGAGATAGGATTGTCATTTCGACGAGCGACGCAAGGAGAAATCTTTACTGAACCGTGAAATTTATCGGTGCGCTCGAAAATGACAAATACATCTATATGTTTGAAGTTAGACAATCCCTCACACGGACGGCGGTTGTGGAAACGCGAGCGCGTCGGTGAAAATATCATTGAATTCCGGACGCCCCGACAGCTCGACATATTCGATAAATTGGGGAATCCGATTTGCGGCTTCACGTTCACGGAAGGAGAGCAGCGCGATCTTGGCGCCCTCGCCGGCAGCATTGCCCACCGCGACGATGCGCTCCACCGGAACCCACGGCACGAGACCAATCGTGCGCGCACTCGCGGGATTAATGTACGAGCCGAACGAACCTGCGAGCAGCACCTCATACAAATCATTCGCGGTCACGCCCATCCTTTGCAAAAGTACTTCCACGCCCGCGGCAATCGCGCCCTTGGCAAATTGCAGCGCGCGGATGTCCGGTTGAGTGAGCACAATTCCTTCCTCCGGATCGCTCAACAGGAACGAACGCACACCTCTTTCCGATTCGAGCAGCCGGTCAACCCACGCCTCGGGAAAACGACCGCGCGCATCGGCAGGACGAATGAGCCGTCCGGACGCGTCACACAGTCCTGTCCTCACGAGTTCCGCCACCGCATCGACGAGACCTGAACCCGCGATGCCAATCGGCTTGTCCACGCCGCCGATGATTTGGAGTTGCACAACTTCGTCAGTGATGTGTACGCCCTCGATCGCGCCTTCGCTCGCGCGCATGCCGTGCTTGATCTGCGCGCCTTCAAACGCGGGACCTGCGGGCGCAGCCGTGGCGAGAGTACGGGCTGCCGAGCCGAGCACGATTTCACCATTCGTGCCGACGTCAATAAATAAGCGCATGCGCTGGTCGCCATCCCCGCGCGCCACGCCGGTTGCCAGCACGCCCGCGACAATGTCTGCGCCCACATACGCGCCGAGATGCGGCAAGGTACTGAGCCGCGCCTGTGGATGAATGTTGATACCCAGCTCGCGTGCGGGCACGGTCACCGCTTCGGTGATCGTCGGAATAAATGGCGCGACCGAAATCGGTTCGGGGTCGATGCCCATAAAAATGTGCAGCATCGTCGCGTTACCCACCGCGACCATTTCGTAAATATTCTCGCGCGCAACCTTCGAAGCTTCGAGCAAACGGTCGAGCAGCGCGTTGATCGTTTCGACAATTCTTTCTTGAAGTTGCGCCAGACCCTCGGACTCCATCATCGTGTGGCTCGCGCGCGAGATCACATCCGCGCCGAAGGAGGCTTGGCGATTCAGGGTAGATTGTACCGCTTCCACCGCGCCGCTGCGCAAATTGATAATCGCGCCGACGACGGTGGTCGTGCCAATGTCGAGCGACAAACCGAACATTTTGCCCGTCGTATCCCCGGGTTCGATCGCGATCAATTCATCACCGACCACGACCGCCGTCACCTGCCATTCGCTCGCGCGCAAAGTTTTCGGCAGCGTACGCCAGACGGCGAGTTCCGCATGCGCCTCGTAACCCGCCTCGCGCAGCGCGTCAATCACGCGCGCGAGATCGGACGTTTGGTCTTCGAGTGTTGGCTCGGTGAGTTGAAGAAAAACTTTTTCGGTATTCGGCGCGAGCACGACGTGGCGACCATAGCCGAGCAGCGCCGCTTTGGGCGAAGTCATCAGGCGCGGGACATCGGCGATGCAGTCGTTATGAATCGGCGCGCGGCAGGAGAGCCGCCACCCTTCGGCAATCTGCGCGTCCGTCAAAAATTTGTGATCGGATTCAGTAACGCCGTCCGCGCCCGCGACGAGGCGCACCTTGCACTTGCCGCAGGTGCCACGTCCGCCGCAGGTGCTGTCGATCGGCAGCCCTGCCCAGTTCGCGGCATTAAATACGGTTGTGCCTTCCGGCGCGTGGGTGATGATGTTGGAGGGGAGAAACGTAACTTGGTATTTCAATACTGTTATTTTTTATTTCTCGCGCGAAAGTCCGCTATCCAATTCACCGCGTATTCATCATAGCCCATCAACATATCCGTCGCGAGCACCGCTTGACGAATCGTCGCGTTGGTGGGGTCGGTGATGGCGCAGGTCAGACCGCACAGCGCCGCCATCGACAAGAACGCGGCATTCACTGCCGCGCGATCCGGCAGTCCGAAGGAGATATTGCTCGCGCCGCAGATCATATTGTTGCCCAGCTCATCGCGAATCATTCGCATCGTTTGCAGAGTAATCTGAACGGCTTGCGGGTCGGCGGCAACCGTCAGCGCGAGCGGATCAATGATCACATCTTCTTTTGGAATTCCGTAATCTTGCGCGCGCTGTACGATTTTGCGCGCGATGCTCAGGCGATATTCAGGGTCCATCGATATTCCCGTTTCATCGTTAGCCATGCCGATGACGGCGGCGTTGTACTTTTTCACCAGCGGCAAAATGAGTTCGAGCCGCTCGTCCTCACCGGTCACGGAATTCACCAACGCTTTGCCTGCGTACACCGGCAGCGCGGCTTGCAACGCTTCGACAACGGAGGAATCAATGCACAGCGGCACGTCGGTAACTTCCTGCACCGTGCGAATCGCGTTCACGAGCAGTTCAGCCTCATCGGCAATCGGCACTCCCGCGTTCACGTCGAGCATCTGCGCGCCCGCGCCGACCTGCTTTTCCGCATCACGTCTCACACGCGCAAAATCGCCCGCCGCCATCTCCGCGCCGAGTTTCTTGCGACCGCTCGGATTTATTTTTTCGCCAATCATCACGAACGGATGCCCCGCGCCGATGACGACGGTTTTGGTTTTCGATGTAATAACGGTATCCATATTTTTCGCAAACGTTTGGTCAGAGTGAGTCCGATGCGGCTACACCACACACGAGATGCGCGGGCAGCATATCACCGCCGTTCGCAGTTCACTCGCGCGCCAAGGCTGGCTCCTCCACATTCCTCATCATCTGTTCGACCGAGCGCACCGCATCGGCTAACGCACCCGTCGGACCCTCGCCACTCTGCCCCATCAACTCTTTCGCTTTCCGCGCAGTCGCACTCGCATCGGGACAATACGCATCCCCCCCCGCTATCTCGACATAGTGCGCCGTCACCGGTGCGCCCCCCGCCATCACTTTTACCTTGTCCCGCAACCCCGCTTTCTTCAATGCCTCGACATTCACTTTGATCATTGGCATAGTCGTGGTCAGAAACGCGCTGAATCCCACGATGTCGGGTTGATGTTCTTGCACCGCTTTCACGAACTTTTCGGGTGCGGTGTTCACTCCCAAGTCAATTACTTCAAAGCCTGCGCCTTCCAGCATGATGTTGCACAGGTTCTTGCCAATGTCGTGGACATCGCCTTTGACCGTGCCCATCACCACTTTGCCCAGACTCTTTTCGCCTTTCGCCGCCAGCAGGGGGCGCAGGATCACCAGCGCACCTTGCATGGCGCGCGCCGACATCAGCATCTCGGGCACGAAGAAATCGCCGACTTCGAAGCGTCGTCCGACTTCCTGAAGTGCGGGCAGCAGTCCTTTATCTTTGTCGCGAGTGGCACCGCCGTAGAGCAGGTCGAGCGGGTTCATGCCCTCGACGAGGGCTTGTTCGGTCAGCGCTTTGACTTCGGGCGGTTTGCCCAGCACCGTATTTTCAAAAATCGTCACCAAGAGTTCGTCGTTGGTCATAGCTGCCTCCTATGATTGCTCTAAATCTCAAATAAATTATTCGTAGGGGCAACCTATGTGGCTGCCCACCTGAGACGGATGTTAATATTACAAACGTTTAGAATCGCCAGTGTATCCGAGCCGCGCAGAAATTTTTCGCGCAGTATTCATTGTCAATAAACCGAGTTCAGACATTCGTTTTGAATTCATACGGTACGCGGGAGCCGAAACACTCACCGCCGCGATGACTTGACCCGCACGGTCGCACACCGGCGCGGCGACGGTATTCAATCCTTCTTCGATCTCGCTGCGCGCGACTGCATACCCACGTTTGCGAATGTGTACGAGCTCCGCGCGCAGCGCGGATTTATGGGTTATGGTTTTGGGTGTGAAACGAGGGAGCGGTCGCGCGAGCAGACGATCCGATTCTGCGCGCGAGAGAAATGCAAGCAGCACCTTGCCATTGGCGACGCAATGTAGGGGCGTGCGCCGTCCAACCCAATTGGTATCGCGGATGAGATGTGACCCCGAGATCTGTTCGATGTTCACCACCTCCGCGTCGTCGAGCACCGCGAGATGCACGGTCTCATGCGACACTTCGGCTAACTCGGACAGAAAGGGTCGCGCGACTTGGCGCAAGTCGAGTGGCTGCGGCATCTGCGCCGCGAGGCGCACCAGCTCATAGCCCAACCGATATTTTTCGGACCCGCGGACGCGCTCGACCAGCCCTTCACTTTGCAGCGTCGCCAGTAAACGAGAAACGGTGCTCTTGTGCAGATGCACGCGACGGCTCAACTCCGCCACGCCCAATTCCGACGAATCGTGGTCGAATGCCTTGAGCAACGCGGCGGCGCGTTGTACCGATTGGATCAGCGTGCCGCGTTCCCGAAGTGTGGCTTGTTGCATAATGCGAGACTTGAACCGTATAGTGCAACGCCATCCTATTCCAACTCGCGCCGCTTGTCAAGCATTAATTTCTCTGCTTGACAAGCGAGGGCGGTGCAGTATATCCTAACGTATCTCTCCAGAACTCCCCCACAGCTTTGCGCGCCGAGATAAGCTGATGCGCAAGTTATGCTTGCTTGCTACCTGTCATTTCGAGGAGCGTCTGGCGAAGGCTTGGCGTTCGCCAGCGACGAGTGGCACATCCCAAGTGGTGGCTACATCCCCTTGGCCCGCCGCACTACGGCGGGAACGCCAAGGCGGGCTAGCGGGATGCGTGCGATGTAAACATCGCAGCCATCTAGGGACTATGCCATCTTGGGAAAAGCGCGATTGGCAAAACGAGATTTTCCCTCAGACCCCGAGGACCCGCGGGGCTCGCTTCGCTCGAAATCACAGAAAAGCTTGCACGTCAGGTTAGCTAATTCACCCAAACCGAGGAGTGAGCATGAAAACAAAAACGCCAAACATTCTCTTTATCATGGCAGACCAGATGGCGGGCGCGGCATTGCCCTTTTCGGGGAACGCGATCGTACAAGCGCCCAACCTTTCTCGCTTGGCGGAGAAGGGCGTTGTTTTCGACAGCGCCTATTGCAACAGCCCGCTGTGCGCACCTTCGCGCTTTTCGATGATGGCGGGACAGTTGCCCTCGCGCATCGGCGCGTTCGATAATGCCGCGGAATTTACCGCGTCGGTACCAACCTTCGCCCATTACCTGCGCGCGTTGGGTTATCGCACCTGTCTGTCGGGCAAGATGCACTTTGTTGGACCGGATCAACTGCACGGCTTTGAAGAGCGACTCACCACCGACATTTATCCGTCGGACTTTGGCTGGACGCCGGACTGGGAGCAGCCCGACCAACGCGCCTCGTGGTATCACAATATGCTCAGCGTGATGCAAGCGGGCTTGTGCGTGACCAGCAACCAAATCGACTATGACGAAGAAGTGGCATTCCACGCGACGCGCAAACTGTACGAACTGGCGCGTGCGGCGGACGAGCGTCCCTTCCTGTTGCTGGCGTCGTTCACTCACCCGCACGACCCTTTTGCGATGACGCGCGAGTATTGGGACCGTTACGATCACGACGAAATTGATCTGCCGCGCATAGCACCCATTTCTCCTGAGCGGCTCGATCCGCACAGCCGACGCGTCCGTGCAATGTGCGCGTTGGACGAATATGAAATTACGGAAGCGCAGGTGCGCGACGCGCGGCACGCCTATTACGCGGCGATCAGTTATGTGGACGACAAAGTGGGACAGCTCTTGCGCGCGCTGGAAGCGACGGAGCGGGCGGACGATACCATCGTGCTTTTCGTCTCGGATCACGGCGAGATGTTGGGGGAACGCGGCTTGTGGTACAAGATGACTTTCTTTGAATGGTCAGCGCGCGTGCCGCTGATTTTTTACGCGCCGCGCGAATTTTCACCGCACCGCGTGAGCCAGCACGTCTCACTGGTCGATCTCTTGCCGACGTTGGTCGAGTTCGCCAGCGATGGCAAGGCGAGAGAGTACGCCGATGTCGTGGATGGACAGAGTTTGATTCCGCTGATCAGAAATAATACGCGCGCGGGACCCAATACGGCGCTGGGGGAATATTTGGGAGAAGGCGCCGCCGCGCCGGTGCTGATGATTCGGCGCGGGCGCTATAAATATATTTACAGCGAACTCGATCCCGAGCAGCTGTATGATATGGACGCCGACCCGGACGAATTGCAAAATCTCGCGGGCGAATCTGAACACGAACAATTGTGTCGTACGTTCAAGGCGGAAGTAATAGCGCGCTGGAATCCGCACGCGCTGCGCGAGCGCGTGATCGCGAGTCAGCAACGGCGGCGGCTAGTCAATGAGGCGCTCACGCAAGGCATTCACACCTCGTGGGACTTTCAGCCCCATCGCGATGCGTCCAAGCAATATATGCGCAACCATCTGGACTTGAATGACCTCGAACGCCGCGCGCGTTTTCCCGCGCCCGAAATGCCGCAGCCGCGCGGCACAGCTCCAAGGTCGAACACTTGATTCTTTATCGTCAGACAACCTCCGCTCACCCCGCTTTGTCAAGGAGCGAATCCGGCTCAGCCGCGCACAAAGTCACCCCACGTCTTTTGCGCTGGCTCGCGCCGCGCGCCGGTGAAAATCGGATTTGTGATCGCGAGCATCTGCCCCTCGTCATCGAACACGTCGAAACGGTACCAGTCGGAATGATTTGGGTTGATAGAGTCGCCGTACTGCAAGCGGGCGTTGCTCGCATCCAATATTTTTTCGACAATGACATTTCCGTTTTTAATAATTTGCGCGCGGGCAGACGATACCCCATCCAAAATGATCGCGGTAAATTCAATCGGCGCGTTAACCTGACTCACCTCGTCGCCAATCCCGTACACCGTTGCATCCACGCGCGCGTGAAAATCAACGCGCGCGCCCATGCTCACGATGGCGCGGTGTTGACGCAGGGCGTCGAGAATTGCCGGAGTGGAGAGTTCAACGGCATGAACGTAGGTACTCGGCGATCCGAGCCGGTCGGGCGGTTTAGGCGGATCGGTCGGGCGCGGCGCCGGTCGGTGATAGTCGCTGCCGCCGATGGCAGTGATGCGATAACCCGCGTTGAGCAGATCCGTCCACAATGCCACCGCGCGAGGATTGTCGCGCGCATTGTCGGGCCAGCTCGGATCGTTCCAAATTTCCAGACAATGTAAATTGGAGAGCTCGGTCGCGCGGTCGCGCCATTCCCACGGCTGGAGCAGCGGATGATTGATCGAATTCAAGAGACCTTGCTCGGCAGTGCGCCGCATCAACTCGCTCGGCGTTTTATATTTGCCCACCAACTGTTCGAGCTTTAGCTTGCCGACGCAGACGTGCTCCATCCAATCCAGCCAACGGTCGGCGCCGAGCACATTGAAATGACCGTCGCTCAACGTGACCTCGATGCCGTGCATAATCAAGATGCCCGGGTCTTGGTCGAGTCGCGGAAACGCTTCGATCGAATTGTGATCGGTGATGGCGAAAAAATCCAAACCCTCCGCGCGTCCTACTTGCGCGAGTTCTGGCGGCGTATGATGACCGTCGGACGAATCGGTGTGGGCATGAAAATCGCCGCGATACCAGCGGCGAGTTGATTCTATGGCGTCGGATTGGGATTGGCTTTCAGACATTAAGGTTGTTGCGACCTCCTCGAGATTTTGCTGCTCTATCCCATAACCAGAACCCGAACTCAAAAATGGAGCGGATTAAATGCGAGTGTTACGAACGCCCACGAGATGAGCGTAAAGGTCCACATCACCACCAGATGCAGCGCATAGTCGACAGGCACCTGGCTCAGTCTCGCCAGTCTGATCTCGCCCGCGATCACATAGACCGTTAACGCGGCGGATTCAATCAAGAGCAGCCATTGGGCGACCATAAAAATAAATACGCTGTGCCATCTTTATCGCATCTCAACTCCGCTCAAAAACTCGATGCAACGCCGGGAAACGATTCGAACTCACTCTGCGCCGCACAATTTCCATCAAGAAATTTCATTTTTGAGATGAGTGGCTGTTACTTTCTGCCGCGCCGCAAACGCGGGTCAAGCACGTCGCGCA
>JBBSHK010000072.1:0-9433 GCA_038253185.1 Anaerolineae bacterium
AAGAAATTTCATTTTTGAGATGAGTTGTCAACATCTTTGATGTGATACAAAACAAAAGGACCCGGATTCGCATTCTTGTAGACCTGCACCGTCATCACCGGCTCAAGCTGGAGAGAGCCAGCATAAGTAGCCAGGTCCGACGCCGGCGCGATCAGCCACCGCGCACCCTTGTCCTTTTCCAGCCGAGACAAAATTTTTCCCTTCGTGTCCAGCCGATGTCGACAGGCATCCAGCGTGAGTATATAGTTGATCGTCCCCTCCGTGAACTTGGCATGCGTATTGCTTGGAGTAAACTCGCCAATGTCTTCCTGGAACAATCCCTTGCCACACGCGTGATTCGCCCTCAGCACGCTTTCCAATTCGAAAAAATCGGCATTGGTCTCGCCGCGTTTCAGCACCGCGTTATAATCCGCAGAGATGACCTTCACCGGATAGACGATGAGACCGAGCAAGAGTAGCAGACCCGAAGCTAGAATGCCGGCGCGGACTGCTGGGGGCAAATTTGCGAACTGGACGCGCGGACTGTTCAGCGCATCCAAAACAACCGCGCCCAGCCCACCGATGGCGGTGAACGCAATCGGCGCGAGGTACACCACATAACGCGTCGCGTTCAAAGTGTAATTCGAGTTGAACGTCGGCATCAAGACGAGACTGCTCACGACGACCGACAACAATAGCCCATTCCCGCGCCGCCACGCCAGAACCAAGCCCGCGATCGCGAGCACGCCCATTGACCCAATCAAAAGCCACGGCATCTGCACAATGTCGCTGTCGGTCAATAGCGCGGGTGTCTGGGCAAGCTCGCCCCCAATCAACAACAACATCCGTTGTAGCAGCTCACCCACGCGGCGCACGTATTCGCCCGGATCGAGAGTAGGCGCAAAGGCATAGCCGCGGCGTCCCGCGGCTTGCAGCATCGGACTCTGAAGCCGCGCGTTCGCCACAACCATCGGCGCGTATCCGAGGAGAAACAGCGCGAGCGCGAGATAAGGCGCGGGCTGCCTGAGCCAGCTCCGCAGGTCGCGTCGCAGCAGAAACCACAGCGCCATACCGACGAGCGCAACGATGGTGACGGGATGCGATTGCAAGGTCATTGCCGCAAGGAATCCACTGCTCGCCAGCCACGCGCTATTTTTCCGCGTGACGCCGAGGTAAAGCGCCGCGAGTGTAACGGTCGAGAGAAAAGGGGTGAGTGAAGCCGACCAGCCCTGATGGCTGCTGATCACGACCAGCACCGGCGCGACCAGTGTCAGACTTGCCGCCAAAATTCCCGCCGCGCGATTCCACATCACGCGCGCGAGCCAATAGGTGGCGACGACCGTAAGTGTGCCTGACACCGCGGCGAGCAAACGCGGAATGAAAATACTGATTCCAAAAAGGCGAAAGAGCGCGGCGACGAGATAGGCAAATAGCGGTCCATAGTACGGGTCGGTCGCCGTCAGCGGGAGCTGCTTGCCCAGCGCGATATCCAGACCCCACAAAACTTCAAGCCCCTCGTCCGAATAGCGCGGCACTAACATCAGATTCGGCAGGCGCATGGCAAGTCCGGCGGCAAATAAAAATCCGGTCAGGATCAATTCCGCGCGATGCGCTTGCCAGAAAACAATCGCCTGCGCGGGCAGTCCCTGGAAACGCGCAACGGGACGAGGGCTCGGAAGAGGGAGCGCCGAGGGCTGCATATATTTAGCGGCTCAAGACCTGTTCGGGGGCAATCAGTGTTTCTCGGTCGGAATCGCGTGGCGTGTCCGCAGGAAAGACCTGGACTTCGATCTGTGGACCCGCGCAGCCACGGTGCCCGAACCAGCCTGCGCCCTCGGCGGCAAGGTCCAACTCGAGGCGAAATGTGCCCGGCACGCGCGGCGGGAGAACCAGACTCGACAGTGTGATGCTCTCGCCCGGAGCGAGGTCATGCGGCAATATCGTACGCGGTCCGCTGAATTGATAAATGCTGCCGAGGTGATCGAGCCAGTGATAGCTCAGTGAGACCAGACGCGTGCCTGAGCCATCCTCGCCGTTCCACACCATCTCCGACGTATTCCGAAAAGTGACCGTCATCTCAAAGCGCTCATTCGCATACATCACTTTGGGAACGCTATAGTCGAGATACTCGGCGCTGTAAAAGTCAACTTTGCTCACGGATTTACGGCGTCGCAGTTCTTCATATTTGCGGATGGAGGAGCTGGGCGGACCGTCTGCCGCCAGCTCGCCATTCATAATCAACAGCACGCGGTCGCACTGCCGTTCGATTTCCGCCAACTGGTGCGCCACATAAAAAATCGTGGTGCCGCGCTCGCGGATCTGCGCGATGCGCTCGAAACACTTTCGATGAAAGTTCGCGTCGCCCACCGCCAACACTTCGTCCACCAGCAGCACATCACATTCAATGCAGGTCGCGATCGCGAAACCGAGCCGCACGTGCATACCGGAAGAATAATGTTTCACCTGCGTGTCGATGAATCTTTCCAGCTCACTGAAATCGACGATTTCCTCAAAGCGCGCCTGCACGTCGCGCCGGCTCATTCCGAGCAGCGCCGCGCTCAGGAAAATATTCTCGCGTCCGGTCAACTCGGGATGAAAGCCCGCGCTCAATTCGATCAGCGCGTTGAGTCGACCGTTGACACTGACCTTGCCGCTGGTCGGTTCGTAAATGCGCGCGATCAACTTCAGCGCAGTAGACTTGCCCGCGCCGTTTGGTCCGATGATGCCGACCATCTGACCTTCGGGCACTTCAAACGACACCTCGCGCAGCGCCCAAAATTCCTCTTCACTCGAAAAGCCATTCCCATTCCGGCGCGTCAAGCGCCGGAGAAACATATCCTGAAAGGTGCGTCGCTTCTCGTGATGGAGATAGAAACGCTTGGAGACGTTTTCAAAAGTAATAGCTGCCATATCAAAATGCCAAATGCGAAAGATTTTATTTAGGGTTCAAGGCTGGCGACCGGCGACTCACGATGGGCGACTGCCCGTTGCCACTCGAACTGCTGTCGCAGACCCTCTTCGAGACCGACGCGCGGCGCATAGTGCAGCTCGCGCTGCGCGCGGGAAATGTCCGCCCCGCCGTGACGATGATCGCCGGGCGCGCGCGGCTGGTATTCAACCCGGATGGACTTGCCCGTCACTTTTCTCAAAACGTCGAGCGCCTCATTCATCGTCACGCGCGCGCCGCCGCCGATATTGTAAACGCGCCCCAGCACATCGGAGGCGCGTGCCGCCGCGAGATTCGCCTGCACGATGTCCGTCACAAAAGTGAATTCGCGCGTCTGCTCGCCGTCGCCCAAGAGCGGAATCGGCTGTTCGCGCAAAATCGCGTCGATAAAAATCCGAAACGCCATATCGGGACGCTGGCGCGGACCATAGACACTAAAATAACGCAAGGCGACGACGGGTAACTGAAATTGTTTCGCGTACAAAAAACAGAGATGCTCGGCGGCGAGCTTGGTCACACCGTACGGCGAGAGCGGGCGCGGCAGTTGCTCCTCGTCCGTAGGAAATTTTTCGGCATCGCCATAAACGGAGGACGATGATGCGAAAATAAATCGCTCCAGTTCCACCTCGCGGCACGCTTCGAGCAGGCGCTGCGTCGCGACAATATTGTGTGTGACGTACGGATCAAAGTTATTGCCCCAGCTTGGGCGTACCCCCGCCTGTCCCGCGATATGAAAAATATAGCGCACGCCCTTGCGTGTGAGCAAGCTCTGCACATCGAACGTACACAAATCGCCTTCGACAAATCGAAAATTGCCGGAATGCCTCAGCATCGTCAGGTTCGCCTCTTTGACGGCGCGAGGATAATAGTCGGTAAAACAATCAAGCCCGATAACCTGGAAATTTTCCGAGAGAAGTTGTTCGGCGAGGTGTGACCCAATGAAACCGGCGGCGCCGGTGACCAATGCAATACCTTGCTCTCGCGATCGGGTGGAGTCAGGGCTGGGATCAAAAAGAGCGAGGGGTTGCGGTGCGAGCGCGGTGCCCTGCGTCATAACGGAGCTATTATAAGAGGAAAGCGCGAAAACGAGAAATTAACGCGCGGCGCGCGAAGAATTCTTCTCTTTGATCATTCCTTTTCCAACCATCCGTTCTAAAACGGCTTGAACATCATCAGCCACAGAAGTAACAATAGCCCGACGACTCCAACCACCATGACGATCAACGGTTGCGAGGTATTCACGAGCGCGGTGATTTCCGGCTCACTCTTGGTCTCACCCAATGGCTGTTGGTCAGACCTCTTGTAAATGGGCACGCCGACCGCATGGCGCACCTTGTTATAGTACGAGGTGCCCAAGAGATACATGAGAACGAACAGCGCGATGAGCAATACGATTGAAGCCCAGATCCAGCCGTGGATCCAATGATTGCCCATAAAGCCGGCAATGATGCCGGTGATCAACAAGAGAAGCAAGCCAACGTACATTCCCCCGAACGAAGTTAAAGAGAGATCAAGCAGTGCCCGAATGCGGTCGGGGTTGCGCTCGCCGCGCAGCTTGAATGCAACGTTCGCCGAGGCGCCATGTCCTAGCAAGAACACAAACACACCGGTAAGGTGCAAAAAGACAATCCACGTGTACATCAGCACATTCCCTTCTGGAAAGAAGCTTGGCACGAACCCAATTTGTCCAAGAATCATTGCAAGATTATGGGCAGAGCTAGTTGCTTGTCAAGTGCGTGATTTTTTAAGGCACGGGGTCTTGAAATGAATCGCGAGTTGTGGTATAGTAGCCAACGTTCTAGACAGAAAGGACAGCGCACGCATGAGTATGAAGACCTTTTACATCGTCCCAGTTAGTCTCCGCACTGACGGAGCTTTCGCGCCTGCTTGGAGTGCGCCTGTCGGCTGAGTATCTGTTCGGGTTGTAACGGATTGACGGTCACGGTCGCACCTACAGCGCTGTGACCGTTTTCTTTTGTCGGTCAGAGCGCGCGCAGCGCTCTATTTCTTTTGTAAAAATCAGGTCAACTGGCAAAGCAATAATTTTCATTTCATTCAATTCCATACTCCTTCAAGGTTGATGAGCGAATTGAATGAAACGAGGCAATCACGATCTCTCATGGCTAAAACTAGCGCAAGTGAATTTGCACCAATCATCTCTGCCTCCCGACTAAAAGGCTTGTGGGGTTTGCTCGGCAATTTCCGATTGACTTATGCCGGCGCGGTCGCGACTCTGGCGGTGGCAACACTCGCCCGAACTGCGACTTTTCTGCTCATCGGCTATGTCGTCGACGAGGTGCTCAAGCGGTCGGATATGCTTCAGGTGCTCCCCTTCGTCGCGCTCGGTTTTATTGTGATCGCGCTGACACAGGGAAGCTTTACTTATCTCAGCGGCAAGCTGGCGGCGCGCACGGGCGAGGGCATTGCGCGGCGACTGCGCAACTATTTGTACGATCACATCCAGCGTATGTCGTTCGCCTATCACGACCGCACGCCGACCGGCGATCTGATCCAGCGCGCGACCTCGGACGTGGATGCGGTGCGCCGTTTGTTCTCCGAGCAAGCGATTGGCATCGGGCGCATCCTGCTGCTGTTCGCCATCAACCTGGTCGCGCTCTGGCGGCTTAACGCTCAGCTCGCGCTCTACTCGGTGGTGGTCGTTCCGGTGATATTGGTGATGTCGGTGTTTTTCTTTCGACGCGTCTCCAAAGTCTATGAAAAATATCAGGAGCAGGACGCGATCCTGTCCACCACGCTACAAGAAAATCTCACCGGCGTGCGCGTGGTGAAAGCCTTCGCGCGGCAAGCGTACGAGCGCGAGAAATTTCAACGCGACAATGCGGAAAAATTTCGCCGCGGCAGACGACTGACGATGATGCATTCGATGTTCTGGCCCACCGCGGACATTCTGTGCAACGGACAATTGATCGCCGGATTCACCATCGGCGCGCTGATGACGATCTCTCACACCATCACGATTGGTGAATATATTTCGTATATGGGGCTGGTCGTGCTTTTGATCTGGCCTATGCGCGAGTTGGGGCGTATGATCGTGCAAGCCTCGATGGGCGTTGTCTCGTTTGGACGCTTGATCGAAATCATTCGCGAGGCGCGCGAACCCATTGAAGCCGGAGAGTACATGCCCGCGCCGGGAACGCGCGTGCGCGGCGCGATGGAATTCCGCAACGTCGAGTTCGGGTACGACAAGGAGCATCCGGTGCTGCACGACATTTCGTTTCGCGTCGAGCCGGGTCAGGTCATCGCGCTGATGGGTCCAACCGGTTCAGGCAAGACGACACTGGTCAATCTCTTGCCGCGTTTCTACGAGTACACATGCGGCAGCCTCACGCTGGACGGGGTGGAACTGAATCAATACCCGCGCGAATTTTTGCGCCAACAGATCGGGATCGTGGAACAAGAATCATTCCTGTTCTCGCGCACGATTCGCGAAAACATTACCTACGGCGTGGGGCGCGCGGTGTCGGACGCGGAAGTGGAAGCCGCCGCGCGCGCGGCGGCGATTCACGAAGTGATCCAGAGTTTCCCGCAGGGTTACAAGACGCTGGTCGGGGAAAAAGGCATTACGCTTTCGGGTGGACAAAAACAGCGTGTGGCGATTGCGCGCACCTTGCTCAAGAATCCGCGCATTCTGATTCTCGACGATTCGACCTCGTCGGTCGATACCGAAACGGAGCAGGCAATCCGCGACGCGCTGCAAGAGTTGATGAACGCGCGCACGACCTTCGTCATCGCGCACCGCGTCCAGAGCGTGATGAACGCGGACCTGATTCTCGTCCTGGAGCACGGTCGCATCGTGCAGCGCGGCAGGCATCGCGAACTCTTGGCGCAGGACGGTCTGTATCGCCGCATCTATGATCTGCAAGCGCGCATCGAGAGTGAAGTGGAAAAAGAAGTCGGCGGAGCGGAAGAAACAGAACTGGAGGAATTCGAAGCCGTCGCGGCATAGTCGAGGGAGAAACTCACCTCCTCTTCGCAAGGGGAGGTGAGGAGGAATCAACCATCATGGCACAATTTGAATTTGAAGAAGAAGATTATTCCGCGTCGCTAAGTCGGCGCACACTGCGGCGAATGCTGAGCCTGACCCTGCCGCACTGGAAATTGTTGGTCGGGTTTCTCGTGCTCGTGACGGGCGTCTCGATTCAAGACTCGGTGTTCAGTTTCCTGAAAAAGCAGATCATCGATCAGGGTATTACGCCGGCGGATATTCCCGCGCTCACGCGCGTCATCATGATCTATGCCGCGATGGCGGTCGCGCAGTCGGCGAGTGTGTTTGGCTTTATCTACCTGACCGGCAAGTTAGGCGAACAAATCCAGTACGACTTGAGACAAAGGATGTTCGACCATCTGCAAGAACTATCGTTCTCGTACTTTGATCGCACGCCGGTTGGTTGGATCATGTCGCGCGTCACCTCCGACCCGAGCCGCATCGCGGAACTGTTGACGTGGGGTTTGCTCGACGTGACGTGGGGCGCGATGAGTATCGTCGCCGCGGCTGTCTTTATGATCTATATCAACTGGCGGTTGGGGCTGATTGTGCTGCTCATCATTCCGGTGCTGGTCGTGGTCGCGGCGCAATTCCAAAAGCGCATCATCCGCGAATTTCGCATCTCGCGCAAAATGAATTCCAAAATCACCGGCGCGTACAACGAGAACATTCAAGGCGTGCGCGTGGTCAAGGCGCTCAATCGCGAAGAAACGAACCTGGACGAGTTTGGCGAATTGACCGACCAAATGTATCACGCCTCGTTCCACGCCGCGCGGCTTTCGGCGATGTTCCTGCCAATCGTGCAGTTCATCAGCGCGATCGCGTTGAGCAGCGTGGCGTGGTTCGGCGGCGCGCAAGTGGCGTTCGGCACGATGACGGTCGGCGACCTGCAAGCCTTCATTGGCTACATCACCTTTATGTTGTGGCCCGTGCAAGACCTCGCGCGCGTGTACGCCGAATTGCAGCACGCGGTCGCGTCGGCGGAGCGGAGCTTTGCCTTGATCGACGCGCAACCAGACGTAGTGGACCACGCGGAGGCGTTCGATCCCGGCAGTCTGCGCGCCGAGATTGAATTCGACCATGTGGACTTTTGGTACGCGTCGGGCAAGCCGGTGCTGGAAAATTTCAATCTAAAAGTGAAACCGGGCGAGACGATCGCGCTGGTCGGTCAGACGGGCGGTGGTAAATCGACCATTGTCAATCTGCTCTGCCGCTTTTACGAACCCAAGCGCGGCGCGATCCGCTTTGGCGGACGCGATTACACCGAGCTTACTATGCACGGCATTCAATCGCGTATCGGTGTGGTCTTGCAAACACCGCACCTTTTCTCGGGCAACATTCGCGAGAACATTCGTTATGGGCGATTGGACGCGACGGATGAACAAGTGGAGCGCGCGGCGCACATCGCGGGCGCGCACGAATTCATCAAAACGCTGGAGAAGGGCTACGACGCGCAGGTGGGCGAAGGCGGCGGTCTGCTCTCGGTCGGACAAAAGCAGTTGATCAGTCTGGCGCGGGCGGTGCTCGCCGATCCCGACGTTCTCATCATGGACGAAGCGACCAGTTCGGTGGACACGCTGACCGAGGCGTTGATCCAGCGCGGGATGGAACGATTGATGCAGGGGCGCACGAGCTTTGTCATCGCGCATCGCCTTTCGACGATCAAGCGCGCGAATCGAATTCTGGTGATCGAGAATGGCAGGATCGCGGAGAGTGGCACGCATGCCGAGCTATTGCGCCAGCGCGGGCATTACTATGAATTGTACACGCGACAGTTCCGCCGCGAGTTAGAGAGCGCCTACGGCTTGGGCGGGCTGACCGGCATGGCGGAGGCGGCGAATGGATAAAGGACGTGAGTGGCGGCGACGGCGAGGAGCGCGATTGCTCACGCCGGACAACTTGACTTTGTTCCGGCTGCCGAAAGATTTCGGTGAGCGAAATCGCGCGAGCGGCATCAATCGCCTGCCTCAAGTTTGCTAAAAAAATCTTTCGCGGTCAGTCCTCCGGCGCCGCCGTACATCTCCGGCTCAAAGTAAAGGTCGAGAGAAATCTTTTGGTATTCCGCGCGCAAGCGCGCCGCCCGGCTGGGACGCACCTCCCAGATCAAGGTGCACTCGGTCCCTCGACAATGCAGAAAAGGACCACTCTGATTATTCTCCGCGTGTTTCCGAATGAGCTGACTCAATTGCGCCAGCACGCGCGCGCGTTCCACTTGGCTCGCGCGTTGCCATTCGGGTTTGCTCTTCCAGATTTCGATGTGTGCCATATTTGCCGACCTTGTGAAACGGTGTTGACAGCACTCTGCTTTTACATTAGAGTGAGTGCAAGTGATGTGAGTCGTACCACTGCATAAAGATGATGTAATTTCACATCTATTTCTTTCACTTGCCACTTGGCGCTCCTCCACTGCTTCTCCAAAAAAATGACCTCAACCCGGGTCTCTCTCCGCCAACTCGCGCAGCGACGACTCACCTATTTTCTCCGCCAATCGCGCGAGCTGT
>JBBSHK010000073.1:0-9418 GCA_038253185.1 Anaerolineae bacterium
CCGATCTCGAGGGCGAAGAAATTCGCATCCCGGTGATGGAGGAACAGGTCAACATTCAAAAGACGCCGGTGGTGAAAGAAGAGATCAGTCTCCGTAAGCAGCAAGTGCAGGATACTGAGCAGGTTTCGGAACAAGTCCGTCGCGAAGAGGCGCGCATCGAACGCACCGGCGACATCGAAGTACGCGACAGTGATATCGAAAACGAATAGTCGAACGAGAGGATTAACCTGAGTTTGTTATGGGTTGGTATCCAAAGTAAGGCAAGGGGGCAGCGCGTTGCCCCCTTGCTGTTCGACTTTTAGCAGAGGATCTCAGACTATGTACAATTTACTTCTAGTGGCACGCGGGCGAGCGTTGCTGCGCCTTACTGCAATCGTCGCACTCACGTGTATAGTGTTGTTGAGTGTGGCTTGCGGCACTTCGACCGCGCAGAACCAGAGCGCGCCGCCCGATCTCGTCGCACCGCAGCAATATGGCGGCGGCTACTCCGGCGGCAATGCAAGCGCCGACACACAGGCAGGCGCGGCATTCGCACGCTGGGTGCTCGACCAAGACCCACAGCGACAATTCATCACCGACGCCATCGTCCGCAACGAGTCCAGTCTTGGAGTCAAGGTGCAGCCCAATGTCACCAAAGCGGACCTGCAACGTCTGCTCGTCGCGCTGACGCAAGGCATGGCGCGCACATTTCCGGGCAAGCCCTTGACCGTCATCGCGTTTTATCAGTCCGGCGACAAATTGGCGCAAGCCAATTTTGACCCCGGCACAAATCAGGTGAGTGTACAATTCGCTCAGTAGAGAAAAGAAAGGAACACAATAATGGGAAACATTTTTGATCGTCTGGCGCAAGGTCCGGGCGCGATGCAGCAGGGCGATTATAACGATTGGAACGAAATGGTGGGTACGGCGCCCCCCAAAAAATTCGGGCGCGTCGCGTCCAACGCAATTCAACAGGTCCCGCCGCAACAGTACCAACGCCACATCCAACCCGGCGTGGACGGAACCGATCCGCTCGGCAGCCTCAATCCCGGTGACCGCACTGACCTCGCGCAGTCGCTGATCTCAACCCTGACGGGAGGTGGAACAAGCCCACAGCAAATTCAAAGCAACGCGGGCGTACAGAATCTCGACCCACGCGCGATGTCACCACAGGACCTGGCGAATCTCCTACAATACACGCATAAGAATGATCCGCAAGCTCTCGGCAAGGTCGCAACTCAATTTCAAGACAAGCCGGACATACTCCACGCGCTTTTGGGAAACAAGGCGTTACTCTTGTTGGCAGCCGGGCTTGGCGCCAAGTATCTCGCCGATCAATCCGCGAAAAAAAAGCAGCAGCAAAGTAAACCGCAGGGTCGCGTCTAGCGCGTCCTTTCACGAAAATGCAGACGATGTGCCGCACAGCTTCCAAGCGTGCGGCACATTTTTTTCTCTGGATGACGACTCGGCTCGCCGACTCGCGAGCGTTCTCTTTTGCCTTTCCTTTTGCAATCTGATTTGATATAATCCTTCAATACAACACCAGTGTGGGACAAACCGTCCCGCGTCCCATTCTTCGCTTTGTCGGGCAGCCAAAAAAACCGGGGACGCTCGCCGGATTATTTTCTCAAGAGGAGTTTTCGCATTTCCACTCAACCTGATCTCGCGCTGAATCAAGCGGTCAAAGTATATTCGTGGCTGCACTTTTATCAGATGCAAAATCTGATCGACGAGCGCGCGCCCGTCGTGATCACGCGCGGTGAGGGCTGTCGCGTGTGGGACGCGAATGGGAAAGAATATCTTGACGCGCTCGCGGGACTCTTTTGCGTGAACGTTGGCTATGGTCGACAGGAGATCATCGACGCCGTCACCGCGCAATTGCAAAAAATTTCCTACGTGAGTCCATTCGCGTTTCCGAATGAACCCGCGATTCGACTCGCGCAAAAGCTTGCCGAAATTTCTCCGGTCGGAGCAGGCGCGCGAAGTTTTTTTGTGAGCGGCGGCTCGGAAGCGGTCGAGTCCGCGTTGAAAACGGCAAAGCAATACCAACGCTTGCGCGGCTTTGGTGGTCGCTACAAAACGATCTCACGGCGCATCGCCTATCACGGCACGACGATGGGCGCGTTGTCGGTTGGTGGACTCACGCCCATTCGTAATGCGTTCGAGCCGCTAGTGCCCGGCGCGCGTCACGTGCCGATGCCGCACCGCTATCGCTGCGATTATTGCGCCGACCACCCGCAGTGCATTATGCAGTGCGTGCGCGAAGTCGAGAACGCGATCGAGTTCGAGGGCGCCGAGACCATCGCCGCGCTGATTATGGAGCCGGTACAAAACGCCGGCGGCTGCATCGTGCCGCCCGACACGTACTTTCCGGCAATCCGCGAACTATGTAGCCGTCACGGTATCGTGATGATTATGGACGAAGTGATTTGCGGATTTGGTCGCACCGGCAAAATGTTTGGCAGCGAGCATTGGAGCATACAGCCCGATATCATCACCTGCGCCAAAGGGTTGACCAGCGCCTATCAAGCCCTCGGCGCGGCGATTGTGAGCAAAGAAATCGCGGACAGTTTCATCGGCGACGAGGGCAAAAAACTTTTGCACGGCATCACCTTCGGCGGGCATCCGGTCGCGGCGGCAGCTGCGCTGGCAAATATTGAAATCATCGAACGCGAAAATTTGGTCGAGCGCGCGGCGGAGACGGGCAAATATTTTCAAGCGCAGCTTCACCACGCATTAGATGCGCATCCGTCGGTTGGCGACATTCGCGGCTTGGGACTTTTCATTGGCATCGAACTCGTGACGGACAAGCGGACACGCGCGCAGATGCCAGGGGGTGCGCTGATGGGCTGGCTCTCGCAACAACTTTTAGAGCGCGGCTTGATCTGCCGCTGCGACGACCGCCTCGATCCTGTGATTCAGCTTTCGCCCCCGCTGATTATTTCCAAAGAAGAGATCAACCGCTGCGTCGTGATCATCGAAGAAGTGATAGGCGGGTTGGAAAAAGAATTGGGAATGAAAGTGACAGAATGAGAGTCAACGGCATCGGCGGCGCGGTCCTGTACGCGAACGATCCAAAGGCGCTGGCGGAATGGTACACGCGCCACTTTGGGATCGAGTTCCAGGGCGATGCCGAGGCGCAATATTACTATGCCGAATTTCGCTCGCGCGATTTCGACGATCCCGCGAAAAAGTTGAGCACTGTCCTCGCGATACTGCCTTCCCCAAAACAATTGGGCAATCGTCGCGGCTCGTTCATGCTCAACTTGCGCGTGGATCACATCGAGGCACTCGTGGCGCAACTCGCCGCCGACGGAATTGGTACTGAGGCAATCGAGACGGACTCAGATGGAGCCGCTCGGGGGAAATTTACGCGACTGCGCGACCTCGAAGGAAATCGCATCGAACTGTATCAACCGCTGAGATAGGAGAGTCATGGACGATCAACCAATCCACGCGCGTTTGCAGCAACTGCACGCGCAACTTGAGCAAACCCCAACGATCGACGACCAGACGCGCGCGGATTTAAAAGTGTTGCTGAACGATATCCAGACGTCGCTGCAAAAGCAGGACCGCGCGCTTGCTCCCCCTGCGCCTTCGTTGCGCGAACGTCTGGGCAAGGCGGCGCTTGGGTTTGAAGTTTCGCACCCGCATCTCACGCTGGCGCTGGAGGAAGTGGCGAACCGTCTCGCCGAGATGGGTCTATAGAACGGTGCAATGACACATCCGCTTATCAAGGAAATTTTTGCCCCGCGCACAGTCACTGACAAGAATGGCAAAACTTATGCGCTTCATTCCGGCATCGAACCGGTCGAGGGCGAATTCACTGCTGGGTTGATTCGAGAAAACCCCGTCGTCAACTCATTAGAGATTGGTCTGGCATTTGGCATTTCCGCGCTCTACATCCGCGACGCGTTGTCGCAAAAACCTTCGCCGCGACATACGATTATCGATCCGTTCGAATTCAAACACTGGCATGGTGTAGGCGTTTACAATCTGGAGCGCGCGGGATTCGCTTTTTACAAATTGATGGAAAAACCATCCGAGCTCGCGCTGCCCGAATTGGTGGAAAAGGGCGAGCGCTTTGACTTTGCGTTGATTGACGGTCGCCATCGCTTTCATCACGCACTGCTCGATTTTTTTTACATTGACCAACTGCTCGAGGTCGGCGGCATTGTTGTTTTCGATGACGCCGCGAAACCTGCTGTTAACAAGGTGCTCCGCTATCTGGTGAACTATCCAAACTACAAGTTCATTGGTTCGGTCGGCTCTAGGTCAGCTGAGCATCAACCCCCCAGCCATCTCAAGAAATTGTTGCAATCGACAATCCCGCATCTCCCCAACGCGCCGTTCAGCGAAATATTTGATCCATCCGTCTTCAAGTCCGACGAAGCGCTGGGCATTAGCGGTACAATGGTGGCACTGCGGAAGCTGGCGCTGGACGAGAGAAAGGGCTATTGGTTTACTCCGTTTTGGCGCGGGTCGAGTGATGAGCAAAATATTTTATTACGCCGCCATCGTGGTCCTGTTTTCTCTTGCGGGTTGCAATTCCATTGGAACGAGAGAGGACGGTCGAGTGGACATCCGCGGACAAGTGACGCGCATCAGTCCTGCGGTTACGACCAGCGGCGACAATAAAATTATCGGCTCGATTCTAATCGAAGGAGCCATCGAGCAAGACACGCGAATAGACAAAGCCTCGGTAAAAATAACAAACGAAACGCGCCTCCTGGAGCAGATTGGTGAGACGCGCCGCCCCACGACGTTCCAGTCAATCAAGTTCGGTGATCACGTACAGGCAAAATTTACCGGACCTGTCGCGGAATCATATCCGGTGCAAGCGACAGCGAGTGAGATTGTGATACTGAGATAGAAAGGGTCGTTGAATGCCATTCGGTTACAATGGAAAAATTTTGCACGTCGATTTAACGAAGCAAACCTTCGAAGTAGAAGCACCAGCGGAATCTTTTTACAAAAAGTACGCGGGCGGCAGCGCGCTCGGATTGTATTATTTGCTGCGCGATTTGCCGCCGCGCGTCGATCCACTCTCGTCCGAAAATATTTTGTGTCTCTCGCTCAGCGTGCTCACGGGCGCGCCGATTAGCGGACAATCGCGGATGATGGCGAACGCGAAATCGCCGCTCACCGACGCGATTGGCGACTCGCAAGCGGGGGGATATTTTCCCGCTGAGATGAAATTCGCTGGGTACGACGCGATTATTCTGCGCGGGCGCGCGTCGCACCCGGTCTATTTGTGGATTAAAGATGGCGCGGTCGAAATCCGCGACGCAGCCCATCTCTGGGGCAAGACGACGCTCGACGCGGAAAAAATGTTGCAGGAAGAATTGGGCGACAATAAAATCGAAGTTGCGCAGTGCGGACCCGCGGGTGAAAAGCTCGTGCGCTTTGCCGCGATTATGAACATGTCGAATCGCGCGAACGGGCGCACCGGTATGGGCGCGGTGATGGGTTCAAAAAATCTAAAAGCCGTCGTCGTGCGCGGGACGAAAGCGTTCAAGGCGATCGAGTGGGCGAACCGCAGCGCGATTCTCGAAATGGCAAAGTGGGGACCAAAAAATATTCCAGAGAATCCTGATATGGCGGGACTGGCAAAGTACGGTACGGCGGTCGTTGTTTCGTACCAGAACACCATTGGCTCACTGCCGACCAACAATTACGACAGCGGCGTGTTCGACGGCTGGGAAAATATTTCCGGCGAAACAATGTACGATCACCTGCTGCGCGGCGCGGCAGATGGCAGACAGAATACGCAAGGGCGCGACAGTTGCTACTCCTGCTCCGTTCGCTGCAAGCGCGTGGCGGAAGGACATTACAACGGGACCAAAATCGCGCCCGAGTACGGCGGACCGGAATACGAAACGATCAGCACTTTCGGCTCGTATTGCGCGGTGGACAATCTGAACGCAGTCGCGCTCGCCTCGCAGATGTGCAACGAGTACGGCGTGGACACCATCAGCGCGGGCGCGACCATCGCGTTCGCGATGGACTGCTTCGAACACCATCTATTGACGACAGCGGATTCAGGCGGATTGAAATTGCATTACGGCAACGCGGAGGCGATGCTTGAAGTTCTGAAGCAAACGTTGACGCGCTCGACGCCGCTCGGCGATTTGCTGGCTGAAGGTTCGGCGCGCGCCGCGCAAAAAATCGGCAACGGCGCGGAAGATTTAGTCATCGCAGTCAAAAAGATGGAGCTGCCCGCGCATATGCCGCAGGCAAAACGTTCGCTCGGATTGATTTACGCGGTGAATCCGTTCGGCGCCGACCATCAATCTTCTGAGCACGATCCAATGTACGAAGAGGGCAACACCAGCGATTTGTATATGCAGCGCCTAGGCGAAATCGGTTTGAATGAACCACAGCCGCCGCGCAGCTTGACGCCCGAAAAAGTTCGCTTTGCATTAAAGACCGAGCATTTTTATTCGGCGCTCGATTCGTTCGGCTTGTGTCAATTCGTTTTCGGTCCGGCGTGGACGTTGTATGGACCCAAGCAGATGGTCGAGCTGATTCGCGCGGCGACGGGCTGGGATTATTCCATCGAAGAATTGATGCAAGTCGGCGAGACGCGCTTGAACCTGATGCGCGCTTTCAATGCGCGCGAGGGCATTGATCGCAAAGACGACACGCTGCCGAAAAAATTATTCAAAGAATTGAAAGGTGGTTCTACCGAGGGCATTAAATTGAATCACGAGGAGATGGAGCAGGCGAAGGATATTTATTACGAGATGAGCGGCTGGGATTTAGAGACCGGCACGCCGACGCGCGGCAAGCTCGAACAATTGGGGCTGGGTTGGGTCGCGGATGAATTAGGAATCAGATGGTAAGGGCGCGCGGTCGTGCGCCCTTACATTTGCAAATGATGGGAGCGTCCTTTTGAAGTACGACATCAACGCGGTCCGCGCGAATTTCCCTTCGCTGCAAGCCGGCGCAATCTTTCTCGATAATCCAGGCGGCACACAGGTCGCGCAATCCGTCATCGACGCGATGCGCGAATATTTTCTCACGGCGAACGCGAACACCGGCGGCGCATTCGCGACGAGCAGCCGCACGGACGAGATGATCGCGGACGCGCGGCGCGCCTTTGCCGATTTTTTTAACGCGCCTTCGCCGAATGAAATCGTATTCGGCGCGAATATGACGTCACTCACGTTCAATGTCGCGCGGGCGCTCGGGCGCAATCTCACGCGCAATGATGAAATCATTGTCACACACCTGGACCACGATGCGAATATCGCGCCGTGGCTCGCGCTGGAGGAACGCGGCGCGGTGGTGAAATGGGTGGACATTCATCGCGACGATTGCACGCTCGATATGGCGGATTTCGAAAAGCAGCTTTCGAATAAAACCAAAATTGTCGCGGTGGGTCTCGCCTCGAACGCCGTCGGCACCGTCAACGATGTCCGTACGATTGTTGATCTCGCGCATATGGCAGGCGCGCTCGTGTACGTGGACGCGGTGCATTTCGCGCCGCACTTTCCAATTGATGTACAAGCGGTCAACTGCGATTTTCTCGTCTGTTCGGCGTACAAATTCTACGGTCCGCATCTCGGCATCCTATTCGGCAAGCACGCGTTGCTCGAACGATTCACCGCGTACAAGGTACGCCCCGCGCACGACGAGCCGCCGGAAAAATGGGAAGTCGGCACGCAGAATCATGAGGGCATCGCGGGCGCGCGTGCGGCTTTAGATTACCTCGCGTCGTTAGGAGAAAAATTTGGCGGAGAATACGCGAAAGAATTCCGCGAAATGAGCGAAAGACGATTGCAGTTCAAAGCAGGCATGAGTGTGATGCGCGTCTACGAAAAGAATTTATTTATCCAACTGATGAACGGGCTGCGCGAGATTGACGGAATTGAGATCTATGGGATTCAAGAAGCCGCGCGTTTCGATTACCACGCGCCGACGGTGGCTTTTAACCTTCGCGGCATTCACCCACGCGCGGTCGCGGAAAAACTGGCGTCGGCGAACATAAACGTATGGAGTGGAAATTATTACGCGCTTGCGCTGATGGAACGCCTCGGACTGGAAGACAAAGGGGGAGCGGTGCGCGTGGGACTCGCGCATTACAATACGAAAGAGGAAGTTGACTCACTCATCGGACAACTCCAGAAAATCCCCAACCGATAACGAATGATGGCTGACCGAGGGCTGTCGTCCAGGCTCGGTCGTCGTCGGTCACTGAATCGGTTTCACCCTTTCCAAAATCGCGGGCGCTTCTTTTTCTGTCGCGGGTCGCGGCAGTCCCTCCTCGATCACGACAGGAATAAAATCAAAATTTGTGACTCCCGTGCGCGTCAGAGTTGCCGAAAAAATTACCGAATCGTTTGACGCGCCGGTAAATCCATCCGCGACAAAATTCCCCAAGCTGTACGCGATCAGCCCGCTTTTGTATTTTTCTGTCCCTTGCAAAATATGGGGATGCGCGCCAATCACGAGCGCCGCGCCCGCGTCAATCGCCGCGTGAGCCGCCACGCGCTGCAACGCGTTTGGCTCAGTGCGATACTCATAGCCCGAATGTAAAATCACAATCACGACATCCGCGTTTTTGCGCGCGGCAGAGACATCCCGCGCGATTTGTTCCGGCTGCGCCCACGCGACGCCAGGTGAACTCGTCGTCGCGATCCAGCGGCGCGTATCGAACCCCGAATAGGTTTCGACCGGGACATCGACGTACGCCAGAAACGCGATTTGCAGTCCATTCCGCTCGACGATAGCAGGCGTGTGCGCGGCAATCGCGTTCGTACCCGCGCCCGCGACCTCGATGTGGTGTTCTTTCAACAGTTGGAGCGTTTGCAAAAACGCGTCGGCTCCGAAATCGAGCGCGTGATTATTCGCCTGACTCACGACGCTCATCCGCGCGGCGGTCAGCGCCTCCACCGCGGCGAGCGGCGCGCGAAAAGTGTACGATTTTGGCTGCGGCGCGCCGCGATCGGAAATCGTACATTCGAGGTTTGCGACGACCAGATCGGCTTGCGCGAGCACGGGCGCGACGCGTTCGAAAACGGTCTTTGCTCCCTGAGTACGGATGCGCTCCGCTACCGTGCGGGCTAACATCAGGTCGCCGGTCGCCATGAGGTGAACGCTCGGCTCAAGAGTCGGCGCCGGCGTTATGGCGAGGGTTGGCTTGGCGGTCGCGCTAGCTTGCGGGGTTCGCGTTTCCGTTGGAGAAACGCTGGGCGTCAGTGTCGGAGCTAAAGTCGTTTCAGGCGGCGTTACCGCATAGAGGGATTGCTCAGGCGTTGCAAAGAATTGCTGTGAGGGCGCGCAGCCAAAGGTTAGGAGCAGGAGCAAGAGTCCGCAGAGCAATTTGTGCATTGACTCAGTGTACTATTGTTTCTCGCGTGACAATTACGCTTATCTTCGCCGAGTCGGCGCACGCGTCCGATGAGGCTGATCGAACCACCGCTGAAAGGGAGCC
>JBBSHK010000074.1:0-9364 GCA_038253185.1 Anaerolineae bacterium
ACTTGTTCTGCTCGGATTCTTTTACGGTCAACTGAACTGGCTGCCCGGCGGCGGACGCATTGACGATTTTGTCGAGCCGCCGCGCGCGATCACCGGTCTATTTCTGGTTGACAGTCTCCTCACCAATAATATAATCGCGTTCCGCAGCAGCTTGCATCATTTATTGTTACCCGCGTTCACACTCGGCTATTATTCCACTGCGGTGATTGCGCGTATGACGCGCTCGAGTATGCTGGAAGTCCTGAATCAAGATTATATGCGGACGGCGCGCGCCAAGGGACTGCGCGAGCGAATGGTTATCCTGCGTCACGGTCTGCGCAACGCTCTCATTCCAACCTTGACCATCATCGGCGTAACGTTCGGCAGTCTGCTCTCCGGCGCCGTACTCACCGAAACAATTTTCACCTGGCCCGGCTTGGGACGTTATGCGACAGCGTCTGCTATTAGTCTCGATTTTCCGGCGGTGATGGGAGTAACGCTGCTCGCCGCGATCATCTATCCGCTCGCCAATCTAATCGTCGATTTGGTTTATCACCAATTAGACCCGCGCATACAAAATGGCTAAGACTCTGGTTGCGCCGCTGCCGCGCGTCATTTCGATTCCGCCGCGCGCCCGCGCGCGTCCCGCGCTGCTGCGCAGTCCTTTGACCATTATCGGACTCGTGCTCATCGCGCTCTTTGCCTTGTGTGCGATCCTCGCTCCCGTGCTCGCGCCGATGAGTCCCATCGATCAAATTCTGTCGCAGCGACTCAAGCCCTCTTCACCCGAACATTGGCTCGGCACTGATCAACTCGGACGCGATATGCTCAGCCGCCTCATTTACGGCGCGCGCATTTCGCTCACGATCGGTCTGGTCGTCGTCGGACTCGCGGGCACATTTGGAACTGTCTTGGGCTTGATCGCGGGTTATATCGGTGGACTGCTGGACGAAGTGCTGATGCGCCTCACCGACATTTTCTTCGCGTTCCCCGCGTTGATATTAGCGATGGCGATTGCCGGGGCGCTGGGACCGAATCTGAATAACGCGATGATTGCCATCGCCGCGGTGACCTGGCCTATTTACGCGCGGCTCGTGCGCGGGCAAGTGCTGTCGCTGCGCGAGCGCGAATTCGTGGAGGCGGCGCGCAGCATCGGCGCATCGACGCCGCGCATTCTCTGGCGTCATCTTTTGCCCAACACACTGGCGCCGCTATTGGTTCAGGCGAGTTTCGATATGGGTGGGGCGATCCTCTCGGCGGCGGGACTGAGTTTCATCGGCTTTGGCGCGCAGCCGCCAACGCCGGAGTGGGGCGTGATGATCAGCGAGGGACGCAAATTCATCAGCACCCAATTGTGGCTGTCACTTTTTCCGGGGCTGGCGATTTTGCTCACGGTCGCCGCGTTCAATTTGATTGGCGATGGCTTGCGCGACGCGCTCGACCCGCGACTGCGGGCAAATTTATAAAAAGCGAATGGAGAGGATCAGCACAGTTGTAACGTGCTAATCCTCTCCACTCTCCACTATCGGCTCTCCGCTCTCCGCTCCTGCACTCGCCCACGCGCTCGCCGGTAAAGTGATGCGCACGGTGGTGCCGTGATTTGACTTGGCTCCATTCTCTGCCGCGCGACTCTCGACCTTGATCCGTCCTCCGTGCGCGTCGACAATCTCGCGCGCCGTAAATAGCCCCCAGCCAAACCCGGACTGCCGCCCCTCGACCACTTTGGTAGTAAAGCCCGGCTCATAAATTAAAGCGAGATGCTCGGCTTGAATTCCTCTGCCCGTATCGGCAATCTCGACCGCGACGTGTTCACCCGCGCGGGAGGTAGTCACCAACAGCGAGCCACCCAGCGGCATGGCATCAATCGCGTTTTGCAACAGGCTGAGAATAACCTCCTGGATTTGGTCGGGATGCCCTTCCAGCACCGCCAACTCATTATCGAAATGCGCCTGCACCTCAATGCCCATCCGCCTGAATCGCTCGCGGTACAATTCCAGCGCATCTTGAATAATGCCATTGAAGGAAAAAGGAATGGTCTCATCTTGATGGGTAAAGGTGAATTGGCGGAGCGAGGCGGTCAGCGCCGCAATCCGTTTCGCGTGCGCGACGATTTGTTCGGCGCGCTCATAGACCTCTGCGCCGACCAGCGCGTTGCCTTTCTGGTCGGCGGCGCTCGACAGCAACTGCGCGTGACCAATGATGGGCGTAAGCGCGTTATTGATTTCGTGCGCGAGTCCTTGCGCCAGACTGGCGACGGTGGCGCGTCGCGCCGCACTCACGAGTTCCACCTGTGCTCGACGCAAATCGGATACGAGACGTTCCAGCTCGCGATTTTGCGCGACCACGGCTTGCGCGCGTTCTTCAGCATCCTGCTTCCATTTTTGGATTTCTTGTAGATCGGCAAAGCGCGCCACCGCGATCTCCAGCGCGCGCTCCAATTCATCTTCGCGCGGCGGCTTGACCAGATACGCGCACACGCCTGCCTGCACCGCCTGCTCCAGCGATTTGAAATCGTCCAGCGCGCTGACCACTACGATGGGCGTCGGGACCTCGCGCGTGATCGCGCTCGCGGCAGCGAATCCATCCATGCGCGGCATCCGCAAATCGAGCAACACCGCATCCGGCTTTTCGCGATGGGTCAGCGCTACTGCCTCCGCGCCATCACTCGCCATGCCGACGACGCGGTGACCGAGCCGCGTCACCAGACGACGCAACAATTCTGCGGGCAGCGCTTCGTCGTCCGCAATCACAATCCGAAATTCTTTCGCGCGGGGGGTAATTGTCATCTATGCCTCTAGCTCAAATTCCACCAGCGCCTCCGTCCACTTGCCACAGCGCTCGATGGTAAATTTTCCTTGCAAGTCTTTTTCCACCAACGTCCGCACCAGATTCAGCCCCAAACCGGAATTTGAACCCAGCTCGAATTCAGGTGCTAGTCCAACGCCATTGTCTTTCAAAATAAAGCACGCCTTGTCGCCGAGGCGCGTCACTTGCAAACGCAAGATTTTCGAGCGCGCGTGACTCGCCGGACCAAAGCCATGCCGGATCGCATTGGTCACCAGTTCATTCAACACCAGCGCCAGTGTCGTTATCTGCCGCGGCGCGATTTCGACGGCGGCGCCTTCGACCTGCACCTCCGCGGCGCTGCCCAGCGGGGACAATTGGCGCGCGGTGTCGTTGAGCACCTGCCGACCCAACTCGGTCAAGCTCACGGTCACGTGATCAGAACGCGCCAGCAGGGTGTGCGCGAGCACCATGCTCTGCACCCGTCCAAGCGTTTCGAGCAAAATCTGCTCGCGCGCTTCCGGCGGCTCGTCGAGCGCCATATACAGCAGCGACGTGATCGCCGCGAGATTATTTTTCACGCGATGCGACAGCTCGCGCAGCAGCGCGGCTTTGACATCCGCGTCGCGCTTGGTCTGCTCGTACAGCCGCGCGTTCTCGATGGCGACGACCAATTGATTGGCAAACGTGCTCAGCAGTCGCACATCACTGTGAGTCAAGAGTCGCGGACGCGTGGTTTCGACATTCAGTACGCCGAGCGCTTGGTCGGCGTGAATGAGCGGCACCGCGATCTCGGACTGCAAATTCGGCAGCGTTGCCAAGAATTCTCCATCCCTATTCACGTCCTCCAGAAAAATTGCTTGGCGAGTGCGAATGGAACGCGCCATAATGCCCCGTGAAAGATCAATCGTATGAATGACATGATCATAGCCACGTTCGACTTGCAACTCCAGAGTATTATCCTTCAGAAAATAGATCGAGACCTGTGAATAACCAAGAATATCGCGCAAGGCATCGACACTCGTCTCACAAATCTGCTGTACGGACAAACTTTGATTGAGACTTTGGCTGGCTCGATACAACGCCTCGAGTTCGCGCGTGCGCGTCTGCGCGTCCTCGTACAAGCGCGCGTTGGTGAGCGCCGCCGCGGCGTGGGAAGCCATCGTCTGACTGAATCGAATTTCGCTCTCGGTCCAACTACGCGGGGCGCGGCTCTCCCACAAACTGACGTAACCGAGCACCTGGTCCGCCGCGCGCAGCGGCACGCGCAAAATGGACTGACCGTCGCCGTCGAGCATATTCTGGCGCATCTCAGCCGAGAGCGAGGGATCGTCGAGTTGCGTGATCAGCGGTCCGCGCGTGAGCATCTCGCGCAGCTCGGGAAATAATTCGAGTGAGGCGGAGGGTGCTTGCATGACGCGTTCGCGTTCGGACGCCACCGCGGAAAAAAACTCTTGCTCCTGAGTGACCGTGCCGCGTGCGACGTCGACGCGAATAAAATAGGCGCTGGTGGCGTCGAGCGATTTGGTCAACTGCTCGAGCAAGCGTGAAATGACTTGCTCCGGTTGCAGAGTCGCGGTCGTCGCGCGGTGCGCCTCGAATAACAGATTCATTTCACGAGCGCTCTGCTGTACCTGTTCAAAATAACGCACACGTTCCAGCGCGATCGCGGTCTGATTGGCGAGCAGCGCGAGCGTCTGCATATCCTGCTCGTTAAAGACGCGCGGGGTCCGCGTATTCACGGTGATTACGCCGACCGCCTGCCCGCCCACGAGCATCGGCACGGAAATGCCCGCGCGGAATCCACGAGCACGCGCGATGGGATGCATCTTGGCGTAGGAGATGGGATCATTTTCATTCCACATCGAGATGCGGTGCGTGAGCATCACTGTTCCGGGAATCGATTCCTGCGTCGCGGGCAACGTCACCTCCGCCCCGAGCGCATCCTCCCAGCCATGCTGCGCGCCAACGCCCAAACTTCCATCGCCGCGCGGCAGGAACATGATCACACCGTCCGCGTTCAAGACTTGCGCAATACTTGACGCGGCGCGCTGCAACACCGCCTTCGAATCCAGCGTTTCGAGCAGCGTACGGGAGAGGCTCGTCAACGTACGCTGCACTTGAAGCTGGCTGTGCACCGCGCTCAAGAGATTCGCATTCTCCAGCGCAAACGCGGCTTGCGCCGCGAATAATTTCGCGAGCCGCAGTTCATCCGGCGTGAAGCGGTTGGCAAGGTCGGCGCGGTACAGCGTAATCACCCCAAGCACGCGCGACTGCCAGCGGAGCGGAATGCCCATCAACGCAGCCACCGGTTCGTCGGCAAAAATCGCGGCGCGCCCGCTCCAATTTTTATAATCGTTAACGAAGATCGGTTCGCCCTGAGCTGCGACGTTGCCGACCAAGCCCTCGCCAATTTTCAATTGCATCCCGGTATAATCGCGCGGCATCTGGTACGAGACCTCGCAGTTCAATTCGCCGCGTGTGGCATCCATCGAATAGAGCGTTGCCCCATCGGCTTGCAAGAGGCGCGTTGCCTTTTCGACAATCGATTGCAACAGCACCGAAAGCTCACGCTCCGCAATCAATTCCAATGAGAGTTGCCGGATCGTCTCCAATTCCTCCGCGCGCCGCGATTCTGCCGCGAACAGAGTCGTGTTCTCTACCGCGGTCGCGATTTGATCGGCGAGCGTTTCCATCGCCGCTACATCGCCCTCGTCAAAGGCGTGCGGGTGCTCACTTTGAATGTCGAGCACGCCGAGTACGCGTTCCCCTCGCATCAGGGGAACGGTCAATTCGGATCGGACAGGATCGTGCGGCGCCTCCGCCGGACCTGGATGATAATATTTATCTTGTCGCGTGTCTGCGCACACATACGTTTGTCCACTCTGCGCGACGTGACCGATGATGCCGACATCCCACGACTGGCGATAATTCATCGCGTAGGATTCGAGTTGTCCCACCGCGGCATTGAGCACCACTTGCCGCCCGGAGGGATCATTCAAAAAAATGGCGGTATTGAAATAGCCGAACTGATGCTGGATGCTCTCGACGCCTTGGCGCAAGAGCTCGTCGAGCGGCAAGAGACGCACCACCCGCGACGAGACGCGACTGACCAGCGCGAGTTGTGCCGCGCGCTTGCGCTCCGATTTCAAGAGGCGCGCCTTTTCCAGCGCGGCAGCCATTTGCTCCGCAAGCGTTTCCATCGCGGTCACATCGCTGGCGTCGAATGCATCGACCCGAGTGCTTTGCGCGTCGAGCACGCCGACGATCTCTCCATCATGCCGCAGAGGAATGGTCAGTTCCGAACGGACGGGATCGGTTGAATCGAGCGGGAAAATATAGTTGGGGTCACTCCGCACATCGCGCGCGAGATACGTTTGTCCGCTGCGTACGACAGAGCCGATGATGCCAACGTCAAGCGATTGGCGATAGCGATTGCCAAGTCGTCGTACCAACTGCCCGTACGCGGCGGCGACATATAAATCATTTCTGGCGCGATCGACCAGAAGAATGCCGAGGATGTGATAGTTGAATCGTTCGCCCACCATCGCGACCACCTGCTCGATCAAATCCTGTGGGTCGTGGATCCCGCTCGCGCGCGTCGAGATTTCGCTGACCACTTGCAATTGCGCGGCGCGTTTTTGTACTTGCGCCAACAGCATCGCCCGTTCTAGCGCGGAGGCGGCTTGTTGCGCCAGCGCGGCGAGCGGTGGAATGTCGTTGGCGTCAAGTGACTTGCTCCACACGCACAAGACCGCGGTCACGCGCTCGCCCACCATCATCGGCGCGTAAATGAGCTGGGTCACGTTCCCGATTTCCATCACTCGCGCGTTTTCGAGAAACACCGGCGCACGCATCTCGACGCATCGCCGCAACGGCTCCGCTTGGTCCAACCGTAGATGGGTGAATTCGCGCTGGACTTGAGTCTGCTCGGCGTGTTGCGGTCCAGGTAAGGTCATCGACCCATAGATCGCGTGCATCGAAACGTCCGGCTCATCCCATTGCAAGACAACGCCGTGCATTTGCATCCGCTCAAGCTCTTGCCCGATGGTGGAATAGATCTGCTCCGGACTAGATGCGGCTTGAATTTTTAGCGCCACCGCGTTGACGAGTTGCCAGCGGCTGCGCGCGCGTTCGGCTTCAGTGCGCTCCGCCCGCAATTCATCTTTCTCGTTGCGCATCTGGTCTGCCAATCCCAATCTGCTCCGCGTAATGAGGTAGGCAAAAACCATCAGCACCACGAGCAACGTGAACTGGCTGACAAATACGACCAGCGGCGGCGAAGGGCGCGCGCCCGCCGCCTGAATTCCGCCAAGCTCAAGCAGAGCTTGAACGGCGAACACACTCAAGGTGACGATTGCATAGATCGGAAGCCAGCGCAAGCCCAACATAAGCGCCGCCACGAGCGGAACCCAGACATAGAGCGACGCAAAACCGGCGTCGAGACCGCCGGTGTAAAAAACCATCGCGGTGATCACGGCAGTATCAAACCACAGACTCGCGTGGACGAGTCGCGCCAGTGAGACCCGCGCCGCCAAACCGCGCAGGATAAAACTGGAGGCGAGTTCTGCCAGCAATAGAAAAAGCAGCGGCTGAAGCGGATAAGTGGGGAGATAAAATTGAACTGCGAGCGCCGCGGCGAACGCGAGCGCGCTCGTCAGTCCTCGCGCCAGTACGAGATTGTGGAAAGTAAATTTACCGAATTGGGTCACCGCGGGCTGCTTTCTAAAAACACAAGGGACGTCTCAGCTCAAAATCCTTGTTCGCCGAAACGCCCCTCTGCACAATGTAGGTCAAGCCTCGCTCATCCGACCGGGCGATCCGTCGGCGGCGAAATCACATTAAATCGATTTTCTCAATCGGTCAATAGGCAAGTTGTCGGAATTCACCTTGCGCCTTTTATGTCAACAACAAATACAAATTACACATCCAGTCGCGCGCCTTTGGCGTGAGTGGTGATGAACCGTTTGCGCGGCGCGACCTCGTTGCCCATCAACATATCGAAGGTGCGGTCCGCTTCCGCCGCGTCCTCGACCGTCACTTGCAGGATGGTGCGATTCTGCGGATTCATCGTCGTGTCCCACAATTGCTGCGGGTTCATCTCGCCCAGACCCTTGTAACGCTGAATCTCGAACTTGCCGTTCTTGCTTCTCTTTCTCAACTCTTCGAGCGCGCGGTCATCATAGACGTATTCTTCTTCTTTACCGGTTTTGACTTTGTAGAGCGGCGGCTGCGCGATGTAGAGATGCCCTCCGTCGATCAGCGGTTGCATAAAGCGGAAGAAAAAAGTCAGCAACAGCGTGCGAATGTGCGCGCCGTCCACGTCGGCGTCGGTCATCAACAAGATGCGCGAGTAACGCAGAGTGTTAATGTCGAAAGCATTGCCGACGCCAGTGCCGATCGCCGTAATCAACGCGCGCAGTTCCTCATTCTGCAGCATCTTGTCCATCCGCGATTTTTCGACATTGAGAATCTTGCCACGCAGCGGCAGGATCGCCTGAAACTTGCGGTCGCGTCCTTGTTTCGCGCTCCCGCCGGCACTATCTCCCTCGACGATGTACAACTCACATTTCTCCGGTTCCTTTTCGGAACAGTCCGCGAGTTTGCCGGGGAGCGACAGCGATTCGAGCGCGCTCTTGCGGATGACGAGATCGCGCGCTTGTCTTGCCGCCTCACGCGCCCGCGCCGCGGTGATGCCTTTTTCGATGATCGCTTTTGCCTCGCGCGTGTGCTCGTTCAACCATTCCGTGAACGCTTCGCCGACGACCTGCTCGACTTGTGTTTTCACTTCGGCGTTGCCGAGCTTTGCCTTCGTCTGCGATTCGAATTGCGGCTCTTCGAGTTTTACCGACACGATCGCGGTCAGACCTTCGCGCGTATCATCGCCGGTGAGATTGGGATCGCTCTCTTTGAGCACGTTCGCTTTGCGCGCGTAATCGTTCAACGTGCGCGTGAGCGCGGTACGAAAACCGGTGAGATGCGTGCCGCCGTCAACCGTGTTGATATTATTCGCGAAAGTGTAAACCGCTTCCGAGTAGGTGTTGGTGTACTGGATCGCCGCTTCGATAAAGTTGCCGCCGATGGGCGCGGCGACGGTAAAGGGCGCGTGCAGCGCCTGACGACTCCGGTTCAAGTAACGCACAAACGAAGCAATGCCGCCTTCAAAGTAAAAAGTCATCTCGCGGTCGTCGCGCTCGTCGACGAATTTGATGGTGAGTCCGCGGGTGAGGAAAGCCATCTCACGAAAACGCTGCGCCAGTACGTCGAACTTGTAATCAATTTGCTTAAAGATCTGTTTGTCGGGCAAGAATGAAACGGTTGTGCCGGTGCGCTCATCTTTTGGATATTTGCCGACAATTTTCACCTCGCCGACCGGATCACCGCGCTTGTACTTTTGCTCATAGATCTGCCCGTCGCGCCGCACACGCGCTTCGAGCCATTCCGAAAGAGCGTTCACCGCGCTGACGCCGACGCCGTGCAAACCTGACGCGACCTCGTAGCCGCCCCCGCCGAATTTGCCGCCCGCGTGCAGCTTGGTCATCACCACTTCGAGCGCCGACTTGCCGGTCTGCGAATGCACATCGACCGGAATACCGCGCCC
>JBBSHK010000075.1:0-9309 GCA_038253185.1 Anaerolineae bacterium
CTCGCGGTGACGCATCATCACGCCAATTCGCAAATAGGTCGCCCGCCGAGGAGTCGCGTGATGATGCATCAGGGGGAGGGAGTAAGGGAGGGGGCTGGCGCGCTCCCGACCGCATTTTCGTCTCGGTCGGCGACGGCAATATTATCAGCGGCGTGTGGAAAGGGCTGCGCGATTTGCACGCGCTCGGCTGGATTGACCGGATTCCAAAATTGATGGGCGTGCAGTCAGAAGGTTCCGCTGCTTGTTACAATGCGTGGCGCGCGGGCGTGGACGAAATTACGCCGATAGACGTGCACACCATTGCCGATTCGATCAGTGTCAGTTTGCCGCGCGACGGTCGGCGTGCCGTCCGCGCGATTCGCGAAACGAACGGCGCGTTCATTACCGTGAGCGATGAAGAGATTCTTGCGGCGATGCGCGAGTTGGCGCGCGGCGCGGCAGTTTTTGCCGAACCCGCCGGAGCGACGAGTTACGCGGGAGTGCGTGCGGCGCTGCGCGACAAAATAATTGCTCCGGATGAAACCATTGTTGTGATCGTGACCGGTAATGGTCTCAAAGACGTCGCGAGTGCGCTAAAAGCCGTCAACGGATTACTTCGCGAAACGAACAAACGAATGTGGCTGATCGATCCGCGACTCGACGAAGTGAAAAAAGTCATTGAAGGAAAAAAACTAGATGTCTGAAATTATTCTCGGTCCGACTTTCGAAGAAATGCTGCATCCGCAAAAAATCGCGCGCGAGTTGCGCGACGAGGCGCTCGCGGCGCGCACGCGCGATCCACTCGACCCGATCAATTTGTTTAACATCAGTTGGCGCGATGGCGACGGCAAAATTTATTATGAAGTGCTGCCGAAGGAATTGACGAACGTCGACGCGCCCATCGTCGTTTTGTACGGCAAAGAATTTCCGACCGGTTCGCACAAAGTGGGCGCGGCATATTCGATCCTGATCGAGAAACAATTGTCGGGCGAAGTGAACCCGCGCACGCACACGCTCGTGTGGCCCAGCACCGGCAATTACGGCATCGGCGGCGCGTGGGTCGGCTGCCGCATGGGGTTCGATAGCTTGGTCGTGCTGCCCGAAGGCATGAGCGTGGAACGATTCGCGCGGATCGAGTCATACGGCGCGCGCGTGATCAAGACCTATGGCTCGGAATCGAACGTTAAAGAAATTTATGACAAGACCAAAGAGCTGTCGCAAGATCCAAAAGTGCGCGTGCTAAATCAATTCAGCGAGATGGGCAACTATCGCTTTCATTGTTATGTGACCGGCAACACTATTGTCGAACTCGCGGCAGAATTGAAAACGCGCGGCATTGGCAATGGCACGATCGCGGCGTTCTGTTCCGCGATGGGCAGCGCGGGCACGATTGCGGCGGGCGACCGGTTGAAACAAATTTTTCCTGATTGCAAAACGGTGGGGCTGGAGCCGATCCAGTGTCCGACACTCTATAACAACGGTTATGGCACTCACGACATTCAGGGCATCGGCGACAAGCACGTGACCTGGATTCACAACGTGATGAATATGGACCTGCTCGCGTGCATCGACGACATCGAATGCAAAAAGGGTCTGCAGTTGTTGAGCGAAGAAAATGGTCTGGACGTTTTGGAAAAACGTTTTCACGTCCCGCGCGAAACTCTCGCACGCTTGCAGAATCTTTTTGGAATCAGCGGCATCTGTAACGTGCTCGGCGCGATCAAGACCGCGAAATATTGTGGCTTGGGCGCGAACGATGTGATTGTGACGGTCGCGACGGATTCGCTCGAACGCTACCATTCGGTGATGGCAGAGATGACGCGAACGTACGGCACGATGGACGAAGCGGAAGCAACCGCGCGCGTGGGGATTTTTCACAACGCGAAAACCGATTGGATGCAAGAGGGCACGGCGGACAATCGCCGGCGCTGGCACAATCTCAAATATTTTTCTTGGGTCGAACAATTGGGCAAGTCGGTCGAGGAATTGAACGCGCAATTGAATCGCGAATGGTGGGAGCGCGAGCAAGCGCGTGCGGCGGAACTGAATGTAGAAATTGAAAAGGCGAGAGGGTGAGTGATTGACGCGGTGAGGCGCGGCGGAATATTCGACATCCCGCTGTCGCGGCGATTCAAGCGCGAGTCTGTGCTCGCCGGCATTCTGGTGCTGTATTTTGCACTCGGCATAATCTACAGCGTAATTACGCCGGTCTTTGAAGCTCCCGACGAGCCGGGGCACCTGGCTTTTATATACTACCTCGTTGAAAATCATTCGCTTCCCTCCGAGTCTGATCCCGCGCGGCCGGGCTATGTCCCGACTGGCGGTCACCCGCCACTTTACTATATTCTGGGCGCGCTGGTCACGGCTTGGATTGTCCCATCTGAACCAATCGCTTACCTGACAAATCCGTATTTCGAATATGGACCTGAATCACTTGGCGTGAACGTGTTTCAACATTCCGCCGAGGAGGATTTTCCATATCGAGGGACAGCGCTCGCCGTCCACATCTTGCGCGTGTTGGGTTTGCTGCTGGGAGTCGGCACGATTGTGGCGACTTTTCAATTGGCGCGCACGCTCTTTCCCAAAGACCGCAGTGTGCCACTGGGCGCGGCAGCTCTCGTCGCATTCCTACCCGAATTTATTTTTATCAGCGCGAGCGTGAATAGCGACAATCTGGTGAATTTCTTTTGCGCGCTCTCGCTCGTCCAAATCGTACGCGTGGGAATCGGACAGGCGCGGCGCGGGCGCGACTTGATGTGGCTCGGTGTGCTGGTGGGACTGGCGAACCTGTCGAAAGCCAGCGCTTTGATTTTGCTCCCGCCGGCAGCTCTCGCCGTCCTTGCCGCTTACAAGGATCTGGGTTGGCGCGCGCTGTGGCGCAATTCCGTAATCTCAGGGGCGGCATTTTTCGCGACTGCCGGTTGGTGGTATATCCGCAATTTCGCGCTCTATGGCGATGCACTCGCCGGGCATTGGTGGGCGCGGGCGTACATCAGCGGCATTCGTACGGAACCGCTAACGTTGGAGCGCGCGCAAGATTTTGTTCTCTCCGTTTTTGCTTCGTTCTGGGCAGTCTTCGGTTGGGGCAATATCGCCGTCGCCAAATCGGTATATCAACTGCTCTCGCTCGCGGTAGTGTTATCACTTGCCGGTGTTTGTTATCGTGTGCTCAGACACTGGCGCGAGCCGCAGTTCCCGCGCAGCGGGATTGCGCTTCTGGCATTAACCGTGATAGGAATTACTCTGCTTCTATTCTACTATTTGTATGGCGGCGCGGTCACGGTCGATCAGGGGCGTTACTTGTTCCCCGCGCTCGCGCCGTTGGCAATATTTTTTATTTTTGGTCTCGGCGCATTTTTCAGCGGACGATGGCGCGGCGCGGAGGCGGCACTGGTCGGCGGCGGCTTGCTCGCGTTCGCGACCCTCGTACCATTCACAATTTTATTGCCCGCCTATCGCCCGTTCACACCGCCTCCGCCGGTTACCAAAGCTCAGGTGCCGGCGAACGCAACACGTTCCGGAATAGTTTTGTTGAATCGAATCGGCGTGTACGCGTTTGAACTCTCATCGGATCGTGTCCCCCGTGGAGGGAATGTTCTGCTGAACATCTATTGGGAAGCCACGTCAACGCCGGGCGAAGACGACAATGTCAGCGTTGATCTGGTGAGCGCCGACGGGCGCGTGTTGTGGTCGCGGGCGCGCCGCCCCGGTCGCGGGCGCGTGCCGACTGACTTGTGGACGCCGGGAGAAATTGTTCCCGATGAATTTCGTTTGACGTTGCCCGCCGACTCCCTGCCGGGCGAGGCGAAGATTCTCGTCAGCGCGGAATTGCGACGAGGCGAATCTGTCTCGATTTCCTCCGCGCAAACGGAAGCGCTGCTGACGACCATCACAATAAAATAAAATGCTCATCACGCACGCCACGCTTGCAACGCTGGGCGAAAAAAATCAGTTGATTGAGAATGGCGCGTTGCTGATTAAAGGTGATCGCATCGCGGCACTTGGCGCATCGCGCGAGCTCGAGCAAAAATATCCGCGCGAGAAAAAATTGGACGCGGAGGGCAGGCTCGCGATGCCGGGAAACATTTGCGCGCACACGCACTTTTATGGCGCGTTCGCGCGCGGGATGTCGCTGCCGCCGGGACCGCCGCCGAAGAATTTTCCAGAAATTCTCGAAAAGTTGTGGTGGAAAATAGATCGCGCGCTCACGCTCGAAGATTCCAAGTACAGCGCGTTGGTCTGTCTCGTCGACGCGATTCGTCACGGCACGACGACGCTGATCGATCATCACGCCAGCCCGAACGCGATCGACGGGTCGCTCGATGTGATCGCCGACGCGGTAAATCAAGCCGGCGTGCGCGCGTGTTTGTGTTACGAAGTCACCGATCGGAATGGCGAAGCCGGCGCGAAGGCGGGGATTCGTGAGAATGTGCGATTCATCAGAAAGACGGCAGACGGCAGACGGCAGACGGCAGACGGTAGCCAGCTGTCATCGGTCGGCGGTCGCGTCGCCGCGACCTTTGGATTGCACGCGTCGTTCACGGTCTCTGACAAAACGCTCGAACGCTGTCTGGCGGAGACGGATGGATTGGATTCTGGTTTTCATATTCACGTCGCGGAAGATTTGGCGGATGAAGAGGATTCGCAGCAAAAGTACGGGATGCGCGTCGGTGAACGCCTGAACGCTCGTGGCATCCTCGGCGCGAAAACGATCGCCGCGCATTGTGTGCACGTTGATGTGCGCGAGCTTGATTTATTCAAAATAACAGAAACCAAAGTTTCGCACCAGCCGCGCTCGAATATGAATAATGCCGTGGGCGTCGCCGATGTGCTCGGGATGATGCGACGCGGCGTGACTGTCGGACTCGGCAACGATGGTTTCTCGAACAATATGTTTGCGGAAATGAAAACGGCGTACCTGCTGCACAAATCCGCGCGCCACGACCCGCGCGTGATGGGCGCGGACGAAGTTTTGCAAATGGCGTTCGCCAACAACGCAAGAATTGCCGCTAATTTTTGGGACACGCCCGTCGGCGAATTATCGCCCGGCGCGTACGCCGATATTATTCTGCTCGATTACGTTCCATACACTGAAATGAACGCGGCAAATTTTCCGTGGCATCTGATTTTCGGCATTGACGGCGCGCACGTCACCCACACGATTTGCGGCGGCAAGTTATTGATGCAAGATCGCGAATTGCTGACATTGGACGAAGCGGCGATTGCCGCGCGGGCGCGAGAATTGGCGCGCGGAGTGTGGAAGCGCGTGCAGGGAATAGGATAGCGTGAGGAATCATTTGACGCGATTCGAGGGGACGGGAGAGCTCATTGCCTAACTCATTGGCAATCATTGGCGGCACCGGCAAAGAGGGCAACGCGCTGGCGGCGCGGTTCGCGCGCGCGGGTGTGCGCGTCGTCATTGGCTCGCGCGAGGCGGCGAAAGGTGAAAACGCCGCGCGTGAGATGAATTCAAAGCTCGGCGTAACGCATGTCGAAGGCACGTCGAATCGCGAGGCAGCGGAACGCGCGGAGGTTGTTTTGCTTGCTGTGCCCTATGAGGGAATAGAACCGATTCTTCATGACTTGTACGACGCGGTGCAAAACAAAATTGTGATCAACATCGCGTCCGCGCTCGATCCCGAAAAAAAGTCGCGTGCCAAAATTCCCGCGTCAGGCTCCACCACTGCGGAGGTGCAAAATTTTTTGGGCGAGCGCGTGCGCGTTGTCGCCGCGTTCCAAAATATTTCGCCGGAGAAATTGGAGAACCCTGACGAGAAAATTGATTCCGATGTTTTGGTGTGCGGCGCGGACAGGGAAGCACGCGCGCAAGTGATTCAACTGATTCAGAAAATCGGCATTGATGCTTTCGACGCGGGCGTGTTGGCGAACGCGGTCGCGGTGGAAACGCTGACGGCGGTACTCATCGCGGTGAACATCAAGTACAAAGTCAAGGGCGCGGGCATTCGCGTGACGAGTGTGCCGCGTGAAGAGCGATGAGCAATCAACTCGTCCTCACCGCGCTGCCCAATATTCCACTGATTGAACGAGGCGACAACCTCGTTCAAATTATATGGCGCGGGTTGAGCGAGAGCGGCATCTCGCTCCAAACAAACGATGTCCTTGTGCTCGCATCCAAGATCGTGTCGAAAGCAGAAGGTCGGGTTGCGCGGCTCGCTGAGCTAGCCCCAAGTGAACGCGCGCGTGAACTGGCGAAGGTTACGGGGAAAGACCCGCGCGAGATCGAGTTGATGCTGCGCGAGTCAACGGAGGTGGTGCGCGCGCGTCCAGGCTTGATTATTACGCGTCATCATTTGGGTTTCGTCAGCGCGAACGCGGGTATCGATCATTCGAATGTGCGCGACGGGCAGAACGATGCGGTCATCCTGCTGCCGCAAGACCCGGACGCGAGCGCGCAGAAAATTCGCGCGGCTTTGGAAAAGGAAAGCGGCGCTCAGGTCGCAGCCATCATCGCGGACTCGCACGGACGTCCTCACCGAATGGGTACGGTCGGAATCGCGCTGGGCGTCGCCGGTCTGCCTGCGCTGGAGAACTGGCGCGGACGCGAAGACTTGTTTGGCTACCGACTGCAGTACACCGAGATTGGACTAGCGGATATGATTGCGTCTGCGGCAACGCTGTTGTTGGGGCAAGCGCGTGAGGGCACGCCCATCGTCCACGCGCGCGGCGTTATTCATTCTCAAGGCGAAGGAACCGCGCGCGATTTGATTCGACCGCGCGAGCTGGATCTGTTTCAATGAAGGGCGAACGACGGATGACGGACGACGGACGCATTCTTTTTGAAATCATTCGTTCGCGTCGCTCGATCCGGCGTTATCAGAATCGCGCGGTGTCGCGCGAATTAATTGACGAGTTGCTCGAGGCGGCGCGGTGGGCGCCCTCCGCGCACAACCGACAGCCGTGGCGTTTTGCCGTAATCGAATCGGCGGCGATGAAACACGCACTCGCGCGCGCGATGGGTGAAAGACTGCGCGCGGATCTAAAGCGCGATGGCGCGCCAGAGGCAATGATCGAGGCGGACGTGGCGCGTTCGTACGCGCGCATCACCCATGCGCCGGTCGTGATGGTCGCAGCGGTGACGATGCGGGATATGGACAAGTATCTTGACGAGCGGCGCAGTCGCGCCGAGTGGACGATGGCAACGCAATCGGTCGCGATGGCGCTGCAAAATTTGTTGCTCGCGGCACATTCGTTGGGACTGGGCGCGTGCTGGATGTGCGCGCCGCTGTTTGTTTCCGACACCGTGCGCGAGGTGTTAGAGTTGGATGACGATTGGGAACCGCAGGCATTGATTACCCTCGGCTATCCGGGGGAAGTGAAAACCAAATCGCGCGAGCCGCTCGCGTCCGTAGTGAGATATTTTTGAACGATGTTGCGCGCTGACCATCTCGCGAAATCGTACGGGATCACGCTGCTGTTCGAGGGCGTGTCTTTTGTTCTGAACGCGGGCGAGCGCGCGGGCTTGGTCGGTATCAATGGTTCCGGCAAGTCAACTCTGCTGCGCCTGCTCGCTTGTTTGGAAGAGCCCGATGAGGGCAGCGTATTTTTGTCGCGTGGTGAGACCGTCGGTTATTTGCCGCAATCGATGGAACACTTGCACGGGCAAACGCTGCGCGCGATTCTCGAATCGGCGCGCGGGGACTTGCCACTCATTCGCGAACGGATACGCCTACTCGAGAGTGAAATGGCGCGAGTGAACACCGAAATGAATCAAGCGCTGCTCAAACAGTACGGCGAGCTCGTGGCAGAATTCGAAGCGCGCGGTGGTTACGTCCTCGAACATCGCGTCGAAATGGTCACGCAGGGACTGGAGCTGGGCGAGATCGATCTCGACCGCACGCTTGAATCGCTGAGCGGCGGGCAAAAGATCAAGCTCGCGCTGGCGCGGTTGCTGCTGGAAAATCCCTCTATTCTCTTGCTCGACGAGCCGACGAACAATCTCGACCTGCCCGCGCTGTTGTGGCTGGAAAATTATCTAAAAAGTTACAAGGGCGCGATCATCGTCGTATCACACGACCGCAAATTTCTCGACCGCGTCGTCGCGCAAGTCATCGAGCTGGATGAATTCAAAAAGACGACGACGATGTACCGCGGAAATTTTTCCGAATACAGTCGCCAGAAAATGATCGAGCTCCATTCCTGGGAACAATCCTACAAACAGCAGCAGCGGTGGATCCAAAAGGTGGAGCAAGACATACAACGCACGAAACATCAGGCGCAGGGCAGCGAATCCGCGACGAACGATTCCAAGATTCGGCGCTATGCTAAAAAGGTGGCGAAGAAAGCCAAAGCGCGCGAGAAAAGATTAGAGCGCGTGTTGGAAGGCGAAGCGCGCGTGGACAAGCCGCCGCTTGAATGGGGACTGAAGCTCGACCTGACGGGATCGATTCCGGCAAATGCAGGTGTGCTGCGCGCGGAAAATATTCATTGGTCGTATGCCGGTCGCGAACTCTTGCAAGGAGTCTCACTCGAAATCAAAGGGCGCGACCGTGTGGTGATTGTCGGCAGGAATGGTAGTGGCAAGACGACGCTGCTCAAAATTTTGATGGGCGAACTGATTCCACTGCGCGGAAATGTATGGGTTGGTCCCGATGTGCGTGTCGGATATTTTTCGCAAGAACATTCGGAACTGGACTTGCGCAAGACGGTGCTGGAAGAATTCCGCCAAGATGTCGTAATGTACGAAGATGAAGCGCGCCAGTTCCTTTCGTATTTTTTATTCTTTGAAGACGAAGTGACGAAACGGGTGCGGGACATCAGTCTCGGCGAGCGCGCCAAGCTGGCACTGGCGAAGATGGTGGTCGGCGGCGCGAATTTTTTGGTGCTCGACGAGCCGACGAATCACATGGACTTTCGTTCGCTCGAAGTGGTGGAATCGGCGCTGGCGCAATTTCAGGGCAGCATCCTTTTGGTTTCGCACGACCGCTACTTTATCGACCGCGTGCACGTAAATAAGGTTTATTCGCTCGAAGACGGCGAGTTGATTTATCGCGCGGGAGGTTATGAGGAATACGAGCGAGAAATTTTATTTGGGCGCGGATGAACGCGGACACGAACTAGAGGAGCAAGCTATGGAAACAAAGCACAAGGAGATTACGGAGAAAATAATCGGCGCATTCTTCACCGTTTACAATACGCTCGGATACGGCTTGCTCGAAAAAGTCTATGAGAACAGGACGGCAATCTAGCTTTGGAAATATGCTGATCTCTTGGTTGAGAGAGCAGTCATTGTTGAATTGATAGCCGCAAGAGCAGTGGCAAGTGAGTTCAAAGCGCAATTATTGAACTACTTGAGGGCGACTGCTTATGAAG
>JBBSHK010000076.1:0-9306 GCA_038253185.1 Anaerolineae bacterium
CGCACGAATCATCACTCGGAAATTTTTCTCGCCATCACTGCTCACGCGAAATTTTTTGCGCGCAAAAAATTTCGCGTGAGCAGTGATGGCGAGAAAAATTTCCGAGTGATGATTCGTGCGATGCAGTGACGTCGAGGCGCGTGAGAGAATTCGTCAACTGACCCTTGCCTCACGCGCTGAAATTTCAGAACAGCAAACGCGATGAGAATTTAGGAATTAATTTCATAAAATGGTATAATCGCGCGTGCTCGGCTCCGGTGTTGCTTGAGCGATCTGCGCTGCAGCAACCCGACTCGGATTTGTTCAAGGCAAAGGTGAACTAATTGTTATTTCAGTTTCTTGACGCAATTCGCACGCGCGACCTTGTTACCGCGGTCGCGGTGCTCTTGGGATTTTTGACGATCGTGGCTGCCATCACTTTTCACGAGTTTGCTCACGCCTACACCGCGGACCGTCTGGGCGATCCCACTCCGCGTTATCAAAGGCGCCTGACTCTCAATCCGCTGGCGCACCTCGATCCAATCGGAACTTTGTTGATCGTTATCGCGGGTTTTGGTTTTGGTCGCCCGGTCCAGTTTAATCCGGCTTTGCTGCGCACCGACCGTCGCTTGGGCACGATGATGGTCGCGCTCGCGGGTCCTTTGACGAATATTTTCTTGGGTGTTGTTTTCGGATTGAGTCTGCGACTAGTTTTAGCCACAGTGAGTTCGGGGGAGACGAATTCGGCGGCGCTGCGAGTCGCGCTGGAGACAATGGCGATTTTTGTCGAGCTAAATTTTATTCTGGCGATCTTTAATATGATTCCCTTTCCGCCGCTGGATGGTTCCAAAGTGCTGCCGGCGCTGTTGCCGCCAGAGATGGCGTATAGTCTCGAGCGCTTTTATTTTCAGACGCAGCAATACGGCTTTTTTGTTGTGCTGCTGATCATGTCCTTCGCCGGGCGCTTTATTGGTCCTCTGATTTCGGGACCGGCGCAGGCGTTGTTCCAGCTCGTCGTGGGGATTCCTTTCTAAAAATTCAGGTGAGTGGCTTGCGCTATCGCGTGCAGCAATTTTGGAGCGCGGCGCGGGCGCAGCCGCTCGGTCCCGCTGACCTGCGGCTCGTGAGCGATCATTTGCCGCGGGCGGCGGTTGAACTTTTTCAAACGATGCCGCTCGGCGATCAGCGCCACAGTCTCACGGTAGCGCGTGCGCTGTTGGCACAGGGCTATCGCCAGCGACCGCTGTTACAAGCCGCGCTGCTGCACGATGTCGCCAAGGCGCGTGTCGGGCTAGCGCACCGCACCGTCGTGGTCGTGTCGAACGCGATTTCAAAAAAGTTGGTGCCGCGCCTGGCGTCGCCAAATTTCAAAAGCTGGCGCTATCCTTTTTATCTGAGCTGGCATCACCCTGAACTCGGGGCGGAGGCGGCGGCGCGAACGGGTGTGGACGCACGCGCGCTCACACTCATTCGACAACATCAATCACCGCTCTCCGCTACGGCTGACACTGAAATGTCTGAATGGCGGCGCGCCTTGAAACTCGTGGACGATCAGAATTAATCGATGGGTTTTCAAAAGATTTTCTCAGTCTTGGTCATTTTTAGCAGCTTGCTATTCTTTGGAGCGTGCGCCTCCAGCCCGACGGCGACGCCAACCTCGGCGCTGGAAACCTCCGAGTCGCCAACCATTGAACCGACAGAAACTTCAGAGCCGGTCACTTTAACTCTGACGCCGCTATCCGTGACGTCGACGCGCGAGCCGCCAACCGCGACGCCGGAACCGCCGACCGCCACACCACTGCCGCCTATCGCCACCGCGAAAATTATTGTGAATGTGCGCGCCGGACCGAGCGCGTCGTACCCGCTCTATGGCAAATTGAAAAAGGGCGAGAAGCGACCGATCACTGGCAAGAGCGAGGACAGCAAATGGTGGCAGATTCAATTCGAGGATAAAGCCGGTTGGATTCCTGCTGACTTTACCGAAGTGGAAGGCGGCACTAACGCGGTGACACTGGTCTCGGCGGTCCCATTGACCACGCCCACGCTGAACGCGACGCGCGTGATTACGCCCGGCTCGACCGGAACGCCGGCGCCCGCGGCAACACCGACGCTGCAAGTGCCGCCGCCAAGCGGACGGATTTATTTTGTCATTCAGCAGCACGCCGCGTGGTTGCGCCCCGGAAAGAAGGAGCAAATCTTTTCCGATGTGACCATCAATATGCCCGGCGATTTCAGCCCGAACCTGAGCACGAACGCGTCGCCGCTCGATTGGTCAGCGACGGTGGGCAAACTCACCTACATCCTCGGCGGCAACGCGCAGGACAAATTGCAAACGGTCGATCGAAATTCAAATGTGTTCACGCTCGACTCACACGGCGCGATCTCGACCCCGCGCTGGCTGGGCAGTGGACAGCAGATCGCGTATATCGGTTACGATAATAATTTTCAGAATCAAAAAATTTATTTGATCAACTCGGATGGCTCCAAGCCCGGGAACTATGTTTGTTTCGCGGCGCGCAGTGGCGAATCGTTGCGTGGGTTGGCTGTTTCCAAAAAGACCGGCGACATTGCTTTTGTCTCCAACTTTAGTGGACGTTTTGAAATCTGGAAGCTCGATCGCTTTTGCAATAATCCGGTCAAGCTCACGAATGATAACGCCGACGACAGCGCGCCGGCGTTCTCGCCCGATGGAACGAAAATCGCGTATGTCTCGAACAAGACCGCACCGACCGATCACGAGATTTATCTGATGAGTTCTACCGGCGCGAATCCGACGCGACTCGAACGCGGCTTCACGCCCGCGTTTTCGCCGGATGGCTTTTGGCTCACCTTCTCGCACAACGGCGAAGTCTATATTATGGACGTGAGCGGGTCGAACATTCAGACGCTCGCGCCGGGAGAATATCCGACCTGGGCGGAATAGAGGGACAATGGACAATGGACAATGCAGAATGACCGACGACGGACGACCATTGATGGACGACGGTCGCGAACAACCAATAACTAACAAAACTAATGTGCAAGTTGTTCTTGCTTTCTAACCGTCATTTCTCGCTTCGCTCGAAATCACAGAAAAACTTGCACATTGGGTTAACAATCAATAACTAACAACTAATGACAAAACCTCGAATCACTCTCATCGGACTCGGTCGCATCGGCGGCTCGATGGGTCTCGCCTTGAAAAAAGCGAATGCCGATCTGGAAATCATCGGTCACGATAAAGACGGACGCCACGCGCAGCAAGCACTCAAGCGCGGCGCGGTGGACAAGACCGAATGGAATTTGCTGAACGCGTGTGATGGCGCGGGGCTGGTGGTGCTCGCGATACCTCTCGCCGAAATCGAAAAAACACTGAATGTGCTCAGAAAAGCACTCGCGCCGGGTGTGATCGTAACCGACACCGCCGCAACCAAAACACCAGTAATCGAGTGGGCGCGCGCGTTATCCAAAGGCGTGTACTTTGTCGGCGGCGATCCGATTATTCCGCCAACACGCTTGCAAAATACAACTCTGCGCGGGATCGACGCGGCAGACGCAGACCTTTTTCAGAATGCCGTCTATTGCCTTACGCCGACGACCGCGGAAAGTTCGGAGGTCATTGACGTGCTCGCGTCCTTCGTAGCAATGCTCGGAGCGAAACCGTTATTTATGGACGCGGCGGAGCACGATGGCTTGGTCGCGGGGGCACAGCACCTTGCCTATGTCCTCTCCGCCGCGCTGCTGCAAGCCACGACCCAGAGCAGCGGCTGGCGCGAGATGAGCCGCTTTGCCGGTTCCGATTATTTGCAGGCGACCGAGCTTGCCTCGCGTGATCCGGTCTCGCAACGTGAAATTGTGCTGACGCACCGCGAGGACCTCACGCGTTGGATCGACAAGACGTTTGAGGCGTTGAAAGAATTGCGCGGAGTCATTTCACGCGGCGATGCCGAGGCGCTCGACGCGATGTTCAAACAAATGGTCGCGGCGCGGGAAGAATGGATCGCGGGTGAGTCGAAGGGTGTGCCAACATCTGAATTCGACGAGCTACAAGCAAGCCCGATGCGATTATTTCTCGGTGGATTGGCGACACGGGGAGGAAAAAAAATCTAGTCCGATAGTCGCCCGGTCGTGTGGTCTGAGATGATTTCTCAAGTGACCCTGTGACTAACTGGCTGTCTGACTCGCACCTATGTCTTCTCTTTCCGTGGTCATCCCGGCTTTTAATGAAGAACCAAACATTGCCGCCGCGCTCCAGCGTGTTTCGAACGTTCTCCAAACGCTCAATTTGGATTACGAAATTATTCTGGTGAATGATGGCAGCCGTGACCGTACTGGGGAAATCGCCCAAGGGCTGACCGCGCAAATTCCCAATCTGCTCGTGGTCGAACATTTTCCCAATCGCGGCTATGGTGGCGCGCTCAAAGCGGGGTTTGCACGCGCGAGCAAAAATCTCATCGCCTTTGTGCCGAGCGATAATCAATTCGACTTTGGCGAGATTCGTCTGCTGCTGGATAAAATTGACGGCAACGCGATGGTCGCCGGTTATCGCGCGCATCGCGTCGATCCGCTAATTCGCAAGCTGAACGGCTTGGGCTGGAACTCGGTGGTGCGTCTTTTGTTTGGCTATTTGGTGCGCGACATCGACTGCGGCTTTAAACTTTTTCGCCGCGAAGTGCTCGACCACGTCACGCTCTACTCCGACGGCGCGATGATTGACACGGAATTTCTCGCGGGGTTGCGGGCGCGCGGTTACAAAATCGCGGAGGTGCCGGTTACGCACCTGCCGCGCGTCGCGGGCAATCCCACCGGTGCGAACTTGAAAGTGATCGTGCGCGCGTTCCGCGACCTGTTTCGCTTTCGCCTCCGCCTCTCGCGCGAATTACGGCGCGAAAGGAAAATGTCCGCGACATAGAAATGCCAACTGTCTCTGGAATTTCTGGACCTTATCGCTTTTTCTTTTACAGTTTCGGTTGTAATGAACCAAGACATTTCCATGCGCGCCGAGGGCGAATGGTGTGTAAATTCTGGCTCGAACCTGTAGCTCTGAGCTACAATGATGGTTTCTCGCCGAGAGAACTGAATCGTATCCGAGCAATCATTTTTGACAACTTGCAGCGCATAGTGGAGGCATGGTATGAACACTGTGGTGAATAACGACCCACGAATTGTTCAGGTCAAAGTAACAGAAGATACGATCTTTGCCCAGCTCGCTGATGGTCGTACAATTAGCGTGCCGTTAGCATGGTCTTGGCGTTTATCTGAGGCCAGTCCCGACCAGCGCAACAATTTTGAAATTATCGGGAGTGGTGAAGGAATTCATTGGCCCGATGTTGATGAAGACATCAGTGCGCTAGGTGGTATGCTGCAAGGGATCCCCGCGCGCAGACCAAAACAGTTCGCGTGAGCAACGCCTCTGGCGTGAGAAAATGTCCGCGACGTAGCAGCACAAGGGGATCGTACCCAATGCGCGCGGATATTTGCAATGCAACTGACGACGTAGAAATCCAAAGATTCAGGACTGTACTTCGGGATGAAGGCGCGATACTGATTGACAAGAGTGGGGGTGCCGGTGTCGATATGTACGTGTTCTAGATAGGACAAGAGATTCTTTATATTTTTGGTGATGCTTGGTCTATTGATATCGAAGGCTCACAAGATTTGGTTCGTCGAATTGTCGAGAAGTTAAAAGAAACGCAAGCGTAACTCTAGCCCGCAGTCAATCTACTTCTACCTTTTTCAATCCGCCATCCGCAATCTGAAATCAAAAATTCCGCTATGCCTTATCGCATCCTCATGATCGTGCCGACATCGTTTTTCGGCGATTACGGCTGTCACGTTCGCATCCTCGAAGAGACGCTCGCGCTGCAAAAGCTCGGTCATCAAGTTCTCATCGTCACCTACCCGCGCGGGCGCGACCTGCCCGGCGTGAAAATCGAGCGCACGATGCCGATTCCGTGGCGCGTGAATTACGAAGTCGGCTCGTCGCGGCATAAACTCGGACTCGACGTTTTCCTCGCCAGTCGCGCGCTGCGCGCGGCGCGCCGCTTCAAGCCGGATATTATCCACGCGCATCTGCACGAAGGCGCACTGATCGGGGCGATGGTCGCGCGGGTGTTCCGCAAGCCGCTCGTCTTTGATTTTCAGGGCAGTCTTACGGCGGAGATGGTTGACCATCATTTCCTGAATTCGAGCGGCAAACTCTTTCGACCCGCGCGCGCGCTCGAAAAATTCATCGACCATCTGCCGAACAAAATCCTGACCAGCGCGACGAATCAGGCGCGTGGCTTGATTGAAAATTTTGGTGTGTCTCCGGAAAAGATTTGCAGTGTCCCGGACGCAGTCAATCCTGACTGGTTCAAACCCGTCTGGGAATTTCAGCAGGATGCCAGTCATCGCCACTTTGCCAACGCGAAAAATTTCCTGTTCGGCATTCCGCCGCGTCGCCGCGTGGTGGTCTATCTCGGACTCTTGGCGGACTATCAGGGTGTTGGCTTGCTGCTCGAAGCCGCGGCTCAGGTCATCCGGCGCGGCACCAACGCGCACTTCATCGTGATGGGCTATCCCGGCATCGAGAAATACGCGCAGCGTGCGCGCGAGTTGGGCATCGAGCGGCGCGTCTCGTTCCCCGGTCGGATTCCGTATCAAGACGCGCCGCGCTGGTTGTCGCTGGGCGATGTCGCGGTCGCGCCGAAAATGAGCGCGACCGAGGGCAATGGAAAGATTTTGAATTATATGGCGGCGGGGCTGCCGGTCGTCGCGTTCGACAATCCAGTCTCGCGCGAGTATCTGGACGAGGCGGGAGTGTACGCGCCGAGCGGCGATGTGAATGGGCTTGCCTCCGCGCTGGATGAATTGTTACGGCATCCGCAACGCGGTGAAGCGCTTGGGCGCAAGCTGCACACGCGCGCGATGGAAAAATTCGCGTGGGACCATTCGGCGCGCAAGATCGAGCAAGTGTACGAGGCATTGGCGCAACGCGAGAACGCGTCTGCCTTTGTGCCGGCGCGCGATGCCTCGTAACAATTTACAAGCCCGGTTTCTCACGCGCGTGTCTCACACTCCGTTCTACCTATCACGACGGATTTTTATTTGACTTGACAAAAACGAACAGATGTGCTAATCTATTTAGCGGAACAGCACGTCAGTTCCATTCGCTGCGAATGACAATGCGCGTTGCCATCGCGGCTCAAACGATTCATAGCAGTGTTCATCTAAACTGCGAACGTACGGAAAAGTATCACGCTGCTTTTACAGGAGGTAATAGAGAAAATGACGCGCGAAGAAATCCTTAACATTTGTCGGCGCGCCCCTACGGTCGGCGCCGTCAAGCACGATGAGTTTGCCGATTACGTCGTCATCTTGACGCAACGCAAAAAGATTGACGATGAATGGACGAGTGTGGAAACACCGTATATGGCAGTGGACGGCAAGCTTGCGATGGCGAATGAAGACCATCGCCGCCAGGGCAAACGCCTCGACTTTGGTCCCCCTCAAGTTCTGGTTGACAATAGTGATCAACTCACGTTGCTCGTGACCGTCACCAGCGAAATTTACGGAGTACGACACGGCATCGCGACTTCGCGCCGCGCGAGTGGCACTTCCGCCGAACGCGAATTCCCTTGGGAAGTTGCGGAGACGTCCGCAATCGGACGCGCGCTGACCGCGATGGGTTATGGTCTCTTCCCCGGCGCGGGGCTCGCCTCGGCGGAAGATATGCTGCGGTCGAACGCCGTGGCGGATCACAAGCACGCAGTTGACAATGGCTCGCGTCCGACTCCACCCGCCGCGCCGCGCGAAAATACTGGCGACGGTGGCTCAACCGGACGCACGCCTTCACCAATGTCTGTGACTGACGGACATCGAAGTGGTAGTCGAACTGGCGCAATGCCCATCAGTCAGGTGCAGCGCCGTAAGCTGGTTGAGCTTTATCGCAGTCTCAACAGCGGCAGTGAAGCCGAAGCTGCACGTGGGCTCGATACGATGTTCGTCGAATCCTTCAAACACGGGATGAGTGAGGCGTCGTACGAAGAAGGCGCGCACATCACGGCGCAACTGCTCGCGGCACAACGCGCCAAGTAAGCGAATTGGAAACCCGTTTCCAAATTGCATCACGCGCCAACCAACAACCGAATACTTCTCAAGCTCGAAGGGCGACAACGCTGTCGCCCTTTTTTGTTTTGTGGATTTTATCAAGCACCCCTCAGAACGCAAGGAATTTTCAAATCCCGCAAATTGTTTTCGTAATCCTTCGTGGAAAATATCACCGCAAATCTTTGAAACCCAATTCGATCATCCAAGCGCAGATGATCGGACCACCGTAGCGATCGGGTTTGATGCCGCCCTGGTCCGGAGGCACGCCGTCCAGCCCGCGAAAATATCCTTCCGGTCCGTCGAGCTGCCGCCGCGCTTCCGATGACAACTCGCGGTCACCAACCGCAATCGCGTGGATGTGATCGCCGTTGAATTGAATCAGGTCGCCGGCAATGCGCAGCCACGCGGCAAACCCCGCCTGCCGCAGTGCGTGGACCATCTCCACCTTTTCAGTGTAAGCAAGCTCTTCGGACAAATTTTTCACGTGAATGTCAATATCTACCGCGCCACCGCCGGCGTGCGTGCCAAAACTCGCGGCGAGATTATTGACGTACGAACCCTGATTGAGGTGGAGCATGTCGCCGCGCCCGCTATACAGAGCTTTAGCCAGTTGCAGCATCCAGAAGGTGCGTGTGTTAACGGTATGCGCGCCAATTTTGATATAGGTGTAATCGTCGGGCGGACGCGCGCACGCAATCGTGGCGGGAGTGGCAAAGGGCGTTGTCGTTGCGGTGCGCGTGCGCGTAAGTGTTCGCGCGAGGGTTGGGCTTTTCACTAGCGCGAGCGTCACGGTCGAGCTGAGAGTGGTGCTCGGGGTCGGCGTCGCGGTGGTCGTCGCGCTGGCGGTCGCGCTCGGCGCGAGGGTTGCCGTGGGTGTCGGCGTGTCGCTCGGCGTTGCGGTCGGGAGGGGCACAACCGCAGTAGGCGCACGCGTTGCAAGTTGCGCGGGCGCGGGCGCGCACGAAATGATCAGTGACAATAAAATGAAAATGAGGTAGAGGTGGACTCGCATACTCGTGCGCTCCTTATGCTCGGGAGAAAATTCAAAGCTCCTCACAAACCCGATCCAGCAGCTTTATATAATCCGATGATTGCTCGCCGGATATTTTATCTTTGAGTGTTCTTGGCGCGGGTTGTAGGGCGTGTCTGTCCCAGAGGGATCCCTGCGGGACAAATTGAATGAGTCTGATGAAACAGGTTTATATCTGGCTCTGTTGAATTCCAAGTGAGCAGTGTTTCGCCCTTTGCAGACACGCC
>JBBSHK010000077.1:0-9298 GCA_038253185.1 Anaerolineae bacterium
CTATCAGCACCGGATTATTTTTCGTGCGCCGCGAGAGTACCTGAATCACACGCAGGATTTCATTATCGCGACCGATCACCGGGTCGAACTTGCCCTCGCGCGCCAGCAGCGTCAAGTCGCGCGAGTAACGTTCCAACATACGATAGCGACCTTCCGCGTTGGGGTCGGTCACGCGATGACCGCCGCGCACTTCGGAGAGTGTTGCCTGCACGCGCTCGCGCGTCACGCCGAAATCGGTCAGCACACGACCGGCGGAACCTTCGCGGTCGGCGGCGAGCGCGAGCAAGAGATGTTCGGTCGAAACGTAATCATCTTTGAGCCGCGTCGCTTCTTCGTTCGCGACATCCACGATGCGTTTCACGCGCGGCGTCACATAGACCTGCGCCTGTCCACCGCCGTACGGGTAATACGTTTTCGGACTCGACTGTAAAAATTCGTCCACGCGCTGGCGCAACAGTTCGCCATCAACGCTGAGCCGTTCGAGGATGCTCTGCACCGCGCCGCCGCTCTGTTCGAGCAGCGCGAGCAGCAAATGTTCCGCGTCCAGTTGCGAATGGCGATAGCGTTGGAGGATTTCATGCGCGCGGGCAAAGGCATCCTGCGCGCGTTCGGTAAAACGATCAAATCGCATCATAAATTAATCCGCCCCGGCTGCCGCCTTTGGCATCGCCTGCTTACAATTATAAACCCAACGTCAAACACGGTCAACGCGTTACTGGTAGCATAATAAACTCGATAATCACAACATTGGGATTCTGACTAGAAATGGTAATTTTGACTGCAAACTGCAAATCTCCTTGGAAGAGGTAGCACCACACTTGATCGTAGTGATGCGAAATTGCAGGGGCACCCACGCAGCGTTGCCCAAGGCGAACACATAGGTTCGCCCCTACGCGACGATTAAATGCCGCCTTTCCTTGAAGGAATGAGCGAACGGATAACGTTGTTAATATTAGGAAATGGAGGAAATCAATGAACAAATATCTCAAGTTACTTGCAGTTGGTACTTTTATAGCCGGCTTGTTTTTTGGGTCTCTTTCTCCTGTTTCAGCAACGCCTCAATTTTCATTTGCCGGCTATCATGCCAATGTTTCAAACAGAGGTGTCCGTGCTAATATCGACTACATAAACCCAAATGTCCCGACGGGCCAAAGCCTCGAATGGGTGATGGCTGATGACGGGGGCTACGGGAAATGGGCCCAAATTGGCTGGATCAAAAGATATAATGATCCTGCACCGATTTACTTTGGGGAGATCGGCTGTGGGGCCAACGTATGCCGAAGGACCGCTGAACAAGTACCTTACAACACAACTCATCTTTACCAGGTGAATCTTAATAGCACAAATGAGTACTGGGTCTGGAGAATCGATGGAGAAGTCCGGGGCACAAGTCCGGTAGGGGATGTTGGCTTGACCCAAACCGCTCGCGCCTCTTACGAAGGCGAAACTACAGACACCATGGCCCAGCTAGGTGGCACGTTCAATAGTCCCCTACGCATCTGGGTCACCTCTTACAGCACTGCCCCAGGGGTATGGTATCAAGTAAATCCAGTCAATTTTATGAGGACTACAACATCTGGCACCTGCTATCGGGCGACCAGTGGGTTTACCGGTGGTTCGGGCGGTTATAGCTTCGTGGATAATTGGACTGTGACACCCCCGCAATGCTAGGAGTTTTACTTTTGAAGGAGGACAAGATGAAACGTATTTCTTGGATACTTGCAGGGCTGGCAATGTTCGTGCTTTTCGTTCTTGGAGCGTTTTTCGGACATCTACTTCCACAACGGCTACAAGGAGTAGCAGCAGGACCACCCGAGCCACCCCAGTCTGGAAAAACCGTTGACCCCGTATTGTTGCACGCTCGCCTTGGTTTACTCTTTGTGCCGACAGGATCAACAGTTGAGCCACCAATTACCAAAGACCAGGCAATCGCCAAGGCGCTACAGGTATCACCAGGGCTAGCGACCGCAACATCGGCGAGCTACCAGTTGGGCTATCTTTCCGATCCTGGTGCAATTATCGAAAGCCAGAACGGGGAAACTGTAGACCCATCTGTGGCTAACCCAGTGCTTGTATGGGTCATAATTTTTGATGGAATTCATAATGTGTCGTCCGGCCCACCTGAATTGGCTCAACACGGTGTCTCTAATGAAACGAATGTTTCAATCAATGCGAACACGGGCGATTATATCGGAGAATTTATCTATAGGTGAGCGTGACTGGGTCAGCATCTGCTGATCCCCCTGATAGACGCATAGTTGTGAATCAGAGCGACCGAGGAAAACACCTCGGCGCTTTTTTTATTCCTGCATTCACACGCGTATGATATAATGCGCCCCGTTATGCCGAGTCTCGAAGAAACAGTGGGCGATTTGCTGCGAGCGCGTAAACTGAAACTCGTCATCGCCGAATCCTGCACCGGCGGACTGGTCGGCGATCGGATTACGAATTTTGCCGGCAGCTCGGAATATTTTCTCGGCGGGATTATTGCCTACGCCTACGAGGCAAAGACCGCGCTGCTCGGTGTGCCGCGCGAACTTTTGTTGCAGCACGGCGCGGTGAGCGAGAAAGTCGCGCGGGCGATGGTGCGCGGCGCGCGAAAGCGTCTCGACGCCGACATCGCGCTCGCGCTCACCGGCATCATGGGACCGGGCGGTGAGACGCCGAGCAAACCGGTCGGACTGGTCTATATCGCGCTCGCGACAGGCAGCACCGAACTTTGCCGCAAGTTTTTGTGGCACGGTACCCGCATCGAAAATAAAAACAGCAGCGCGACGGCTGCCCTGACGATGTTGAAAGATTATCTCGTCCAGACCGCGTAAGACGCGAGACAATACGGCGTGAAGCTTTCAAAATTGCGCTGGAGGATCGTTCGAGTTGTCGGCGGCGTGGTCGTCATTGTACTGTCCTCCTGTTCGCTCGCCACGCCCACGCCTCGCGCCGAAGTCCGTCTCCGCATCGGCAGCGCGGATTCGATGCAACTCATCGCCCGCGACCTCGCCTCCGCCTATCACCAGTTGCACCCGTACGTGACGTTTCAAGTCACCGGCGGTAATTCCTCCACAAGTCTCCGCGAATATTCCGCAGGACTACTCGACGTGGCACTCGTCTCGCGCAGCCCCGGCGCGGATGAATTGAGCCACCCTCCTTCACGCGCGGTTGAGATTGCCCGGGACGGAATCGTCGTCATCGTTCACCCCACAAACCCGATTGCGAACTTGACGCGCGAGCAGCTGGCGAAAATTTTTTCGGGGCAGGTGCTCAAGTGGTCTCAGGTTCAAGTGGCGCTTCCGACAGGTTCCGACGATGCCATTCAAGTGGTGAGTCGCGAAGAAGGTTCGGGTACACGCAGCGTTTTCGAGCAAGCGATTATGGTGGGGCAGCGAGTCACACTCACGGCTCTGGTCGAGTCGAGCGAGCGCGATGTCCTGACTTACGTTGCCGCCACTCCGAGCGCGATCGGGTATGCTGCTTTTAATATATGGAATAGTAATCCGCAAGGGCGCGTGCCGAACATCGACAATATGGCGGCGAGTCTCAGCACCATTCAATCCTCCAAGTATCCGCTGATGCGAACCCTGTTCCTGGTGGTCCCGACGAACGCGACTCCGGAAGTCAATGACTTTATCGATTTTGCCCTCTCGCCACCTGGTCGCAAACTGATTCAAAACCGGATGTCGCCCGCGCGCTAGATGGCGGTCCTCAGCCGAACGGGGGCTTCAAATCAGCCCTTCTACCGATGCAAATCAACAAGGGGTCTGTTATATTGAATCCATCGCAAAGTATCGCGATTAACAATAGTAGGTTCAATATTAGGAGGTAAGACTAATGCCAGGCGATATCCTGACAGGCAAGTGGAACGAAATGAAGGGTGACCTCAAGAAGAACTGGGGCAAGCTCACAGACGATGACTGGGAACACGTGAAAGGCGACCGCCAAAAGCTTTATGGCAAGATCCAAGAGCGCTATGGTTGGGACAAGTTGCGGGCGCAGACGGAAGTCGACAACTATCTGACCACTTACGAGACCCGCGAGACCACGATTCGCTAAAAGTTAATTACAGTGCAGCAAAGAAAGACGGCGTCCATTGTTGGACGCCGTCTTTCTTTTTGTCAGCGGTTTGTAAGGTGCAGAAAATTACTTCAGTCGTTATATCTGTTAGAATCGAACAAGATCGAAACAAGAGAATTCAAAAAGATTACTCCGCCTATGACGCCTTCGCAGCCGCAAGCTGCCACATTCAAAACTGAATATTTACCCCGCTCTGCCGGCACGAGGTCGATCGAAGTTTCTCTGTTGGCGCCTCGTAACGAGTTGGTGCAGGTGCTCGGCTCGTTTAACAATTGGCAGCCGCGAGAGATGAGCCAGAGTCCGGATGGCAACTGGCGACTGCAACTCGAACTCGCCGATGGTGATTACGAATATTGCTTTCGCGTGAAATCGAACAGTTGGTTTATGCGCGAACAATGGGTGCAAATTTCCGACCCCCGCGCAACGCGAATTAATCCGTTCAGCAATGAGGTCGCGGTCTTGACCGTACGAAACGGTCACCGCGTCATCAGTGAATATGAATGGCTTTACGACCGCGCGGCGCTGCCGCCCGACGAAGAGTTGATTATTTATGAACTGCACGTTGGCGGTTTTGGCGCATCAGAGGCTGAATCCAAACGGCTCGGGAAATTTCCCGACGTAATCTCCAAGCTCGATTATCTCTGCGAGCTCGGCGTGAACGCGATCGAGCTGATGCCGATTCACGAATTTCCGACAGATTACTCTTGGGGATACAACCCGCGTTTTCACTTTGCGGTCGAGTCGGCGTACGGCACGCCTGCGGATTTCAAAAAGTTGGTGGACGAATGTCACGCGCGCGGCATCCGCGTCATCCTCGACGTGGTATTTAATCACTGCGACGCCGAGCATCCGCTGGCGAAAATCGATCACGACTATTGGTTCCATCACGACAATCCCGATCCTGAAGGCGTGCGCTTTGGACCCAAGTTCAACTATGATTATTATGACGAGGCGCGCGGCGTGTTTCCGGCGCGCGAATTTTCGGGTGACTGTGCGCGCTTCTGGGTCGAAGAATATCACGTCGACGGTTTTCGTTTCGATGCGACCGCACTCATCAACAATTTCGATTTTCTAAAGGGCGTGCGCGATGATTTGAAAGCGAAGTGCGCTGACAAGCCATTCATTTTGATCGCGGAGCATCTGCCTGAGGACCCGCGCATCACCGGTCTGGATGGACCGATGGACGCGGCGTGGCATTTTACTTTTCATGATCAACTGAAAGCGAATTTACTCGGGCGCGAGTTCGGCGGGCGCAAGCCCCACGACCTTGACGGGACAATGGCAGTCATCGACGCGCGGCGCGAGGGTTTCGGCGGAATTAACAACGTCGTGAATTTTGCCACTTCGCACGATCACGAATACGAGATGATGCGGCTGGGGGCGGTTGGAATTTTCGATGAGCCGGCTTTCCGCCGCGCCAAACACGCCGCGGCAATGCTGCTGACCAGTCCGGGCTTGCCCATGCTGCGAATGGGCGAAGAATTTGGCGAGTACGCGCCCAAGTCATTGGATGAAATTAAATTACATTGGGAGCTACTGCACAAACATCCCAACCAAGATTTGTTCCGGCATTATTCGGCGCTCATCGGATTGCGTAAAGCGAACGGTGCGCTGCGGCGAGGCAACGCTGAATTCTTTTTCTCAGACGCCGAGCGCAAACTGCTGGTGTTCGCGCGTCGGGATGAAAATGGCGGACTGCTGGTCGTCGTCGCAAATTTGCTGGATGAAGAAGCCGGCGATTTTGCAATCCCCAATTGGCCCGCCGATGGCAAATGGCACGAATGGATGCGCGATTACGAGGTCGAGGTGCAGGGTGGCGTGCTGCACGATCGACTGGCAAAGAGCGAGTGGAAAATTTTTGTGCACGAACCAGCCGCGCAGACGGGATGAGAGGAATGGAAGGAGGGTCGAGCGATGGGCATCAGGGTGACGCAAACCACGACTGAACAATCGAACGAGGCGCGCGAGGGTTTTCCCCCGATCAGCGTGACCTTCACCGCGCCCGAAGACCGCGATGTGCAAATGCGCGTCAGTCCGCGCGGTCAAGCAGCATTCGACGACCAGTCAAGAACCGCCGCCAATAATTCATCCTACGATGCCGTTCGACAGCCGACAATTGCAGATTTTCTTGCGCTCACGACTTGGTCGCAGACCTTGCAGAACAATCAGCAGCAGCAACTTGCGATCCTCAAAGAAATCGACGCGCGGCTCGCGCGGCTGGAGGAATATACGCGCCCCAGCCCTACCAGCAACACGTACGAACGGGCGAGTTGGTGGGCGTTGTGGGGTGTGCTCATGCTCATTTTGGGAGCGGCTCTCGTCATCCTAATCTTGCTGATCGTTACACAAAATCATCTAGGGTCCCTGCTTCCTTGAATGAAATGCTCGCTTGTAAGCGCTTCTGCCTGCCATAGTTAAAATCCGCCACTTGGCTGATTGCAGCCAAGCTTCAATCCTTTACACTTGCGTCAGCACGTAGGGGAAACGCGTGCCCGATTCTAAAAATCCTTAGGCAAGAGGTTAATGTGGCAAACATCGAGAAGCAGTTGGCGGAACGTGCGGCGAAGCGAGACCAGCAAGCATTTGCGAAATTGTATGATCTGTATGCCGACAAAATTTACAAATACATTTACTACAAGAGTGGTCGCACAGATGAGGCAGAGGACCTTACGGCTCAGGTCTTTCTAAAAGCGTGGGAAGCGATCGGCCACTATCGTTGGGAAGGTTATCCATTCTCGACCTGGTTGTATCGCATCGCTCACAATCAAATCATCGACTATTATCGGACCCATCGCGAGACATTTCCTCTTGACACCGCGCGGACACGCGAGAGTGGCACCGACCCGCTTGACGCTGCCGAGCGCACCTTCACCTCAAGCCAGATTCGCGCAGCTATGCAGCACCTCACCCATGACCAGCAGCGCGTGGTCGTTCTACGATTCCTCGAGGGTTATAGCACCACCGAGGTCGCAGCGATTATGGACAAAGACCCCGACGCTATCCGCGCGCTGCAACATCGCGCGCTGCGAGCATTGCAACCCTGGATGAGCGAGGAAAAGGCACGACAACGCGTCACACAGCGCCAAGTCATCGTGACGGCATAACACCAAGAAATATCTCGCCGGCGAAATTCGCAACGCAGATTGGAACATTAAAAATCCAGTCTGCGTCTTTATTTTAGCTTAATATCAACAGGTTGACGGATACATATCATCCCTAACACTGATTCAATTGTGAGCCACTTGTGTGATACTGACAGTAAGAACACATCGCAAACAACTTTCCTTGGAAGGGAGAATCGACAATGCAGCAGGTTCAAAACATTTCTTGGCAAAATATCATCCGTCGGCGCGGCGCGACCGTGCTCGGCGTTTTCATCGCGCTGGCGCTCGTCATCGCCGCGGTTGCGATTTATTTTGGCGGCGCGAGCGCGACGGCACCCAACTCCACTCAAGCACGTGTGCAAGGCTGGGTCAATCAACTAAGCTCTGAGGAGCTTACCCCTTCGCGCCATCTCGCCCAGCAGCATCTTGAAGAAATGGGCGACGCGTCGGTTGATCCATTGCTCGCGGCTTTACATTCTTCGAACGCGACCCTCCGACGCAACTCTGCCGAAATGCTTGGGTTCATCGCCTCGCCCCGCGCGCTTGATGGTTTGACGGCAACGCTGAACAACGACTCTGCTGCGGCGGTCCGCAGTCGCGCGGCGTGGGCGCTCGGTGAATTGAATTCAGTGCGGGCCGTGAGCACCCTCGAACGCGCCTCGGTGCTAGATCGTAATCTCCAGGTGCGTCAAGCCGCGGCAGGTTCAATCACTGCCCTGCGTGCGCATCTTGCTCTCACCGCCGGGAAAAATGAGCGACTGGTCAGCGCGTTCGCGATTGCGCCCAGCCAGCTAGACACCGTTTATCTTTCTGAAGTGAATACAATCTCGGTGAGCCGCGATGGTGGTAAGACCTGGAACGCCTTGCCGAATACAGTCCCGAGTCGCGTTTCGGCGCTCGCGGTAAGTCCAACCGACCCAAACGTTATTTACGTCGGGACCGAATCTGTCGGTCTCTACAAGACCACTGACGGCGGGGTTACTTGGACGGCGATGAACGATGGACTGGGTGTTGATCCGGGCGTTCGATTGAGCGTCACTGCAATTGCTATCGAGCCACAGAATGCCGACCGCGTTTACGTTGCGACCGGCGCGTGGATTGGCACCAGCCAGATGCACTTGCTGCCGCGAGGTGTAATGTCGAGTGCTGACGGTGGCAAGACCTGGCAAGCGGCAAGTCTGCCGAATACTAGTGATCCGGTTGAACGGCTGGTGATTAGTGATAGCAATTTGTACGTCTCGACCAGCGACCGCGTATTGTCCCTCGCACTTTGAACTTGTCCTCCCTTCCAAAAATTCCCGCTCTCGCGTACAACGAGAGCGGGAATTTTTTTTAGTAATCGCCGGTGATATTCAGCATGTGGGCTGAGGTCTCGTCACTTTCATCACGTGCTGTCGTTCAACAAGATACGTACGTTACCGAGGAATGGAATCAATCGAATGACAATCATCGTATTAGAAATTGCAGTACTGGCGCTTTGGGTCGGGCTGCTGAAAATATCGCGTCGAGAACTCGCGCCCAAGCGCGTTCGCGTGCGCAGTTAAGCACGAACCCTCCGCTCCCATCCCGTTTACATTTCCACTTTTGGTCACAACAAGACGTTTGCCACTGAGGCGTTTTTCGCGCGCGTGGAAATCAGTCGCTTGCGCCTCTGGCTGGGTTTTGCTAAAATTTGCTTTGGCAGAAACACAAGAACTTTACCCTGAGCATAGATCGTTCGTTTTTCGAAATGGAAGAACCCACTTTACTGACTTCTCAGCGGCAGCTTGACGAAAAAGACGTGCTGGTACGACTCAGCCGCGACATTACCAATGCCGCGTCTCTCGATGCCACGCTGGAAATTGTGCTGGATACGGTCAAGCAGTTTATCCAATTTAAAGGAGGCTCAATCGCGTTGATCGATCCGCAGAAGCAGCTCTATATCGCGGCTTCGATTCCTCGCGTCGATAGTCAGGTCAGTGCCTTGCGGCTGCCTGTAGGCAGCGGCATTTCAGGATGGATCGCCGAAAATCAAGAATTATTTTATTCGCCCAATCTGGATTTGGAGGCACAGGTTCCGCCGGCTTTCCGTGAAATTGGCAGCAACGCCCACATCAAATCGTATCTCGGTGTGCCACTCGTGA
>JBBSHK010000078.1:0-9274 GCA_038253185.1 Anaerolineae bacterium
GCCGAGCGCGGTCATGCCGCTGAAAAAAACGATGAGTGAAATGATTCGCTCGGGCTGGCGCACGCGCGGAATTATAATGGACGCGAGGCGAAAAAACAAAAGCGCGTTCTTGAACGCCCGATTTTCTATGGGAGTGGTAAAACTCGAAGAGATATTCGTTTGTCATTTCGAGCCAAGCGACGCTAGCACTTGCGTCTGCGCTAGCGCAAGTGGAAATCTCGCTCAGACCGAATGAGAGATTTCTCGGCGCCGGGCTCCTCGAAATGACATAATAGAGATTTCTCGGCGCCGGGCTCCTCGAAATGACATAATAGAGATTTCTCGGCGCTTCGCCCCTCGAAATGACATATTGATCTCTTCGACATTGACCAATGCCTTTTCTAAGGAGTGGTTAAAGTCGCGTAGGTATCGGTCATTTGTCATTTCGAGCGAAGCGAGAAATCTCGCTCAGACCGAATGAGAGATTTCTCGGCGCCGGGCTCCTCGAAATGACATGATAGAGATTTCTCGGCGCTTCGCCCCTCGAAATGACATAATAGAGATCTCTCGGCGCTGGGCTCCTCGAAATGACATATTGATCTCTTCGACATTGACCTATGCCTTTTCTATGAGGCTGTTGACAGAAAAATCGTGGCTATGCTATACTCCACTGGTTAGTTGACCGCAACCCTCGATTACGCTCCCTGGAAGTCCTCATGTTCTCGAAACTGAATTTCGTACGACGCGCCGACTGGCGCGTGCGCGCGGTGACGACGCTGTTGCTCATTATCGTTGCCGCGTTATTTCTCGTGCCCACTGTGTTTGATCGAGTGTCTGCCTCGCCCGAGCAGGTCACCTCGCATATCCTGTATGGCGCGGGCAGACCCAACTATAACGCCCCTTCGACGCTTTACAAACTAAATCCGTCCAACGGCGGCGCGCAGCCGGTCGGTCTGATCGGCTATGTGACCACCGCGCTGGCGGTCGACCCGAATACGGGTGTGATGTACGGCGCGACGGGCAATTTAGACAGCCAGTCCTGTTACATCATCAAGGTAAACAAGACTACCGGCGTCGGGACGCCCGTCGGACCTGAAGTCAATGGGTGTATTGCCGATCTGGCGTTTACTCCCGGCGGGGCGCTCTACGGTCTTTCTGGTTACGATCACCTCCTGTATCGCATCAACAAGAGCACCGGCTATGCGACCTCGCAAGGTGACACGGGGCAACAACGTCATTATGGTAATGGAATTGCCGTCAATCCGCTGAATGGGAGGATGTACGGCGCGCCCGACGGAGACCAGCGAAGTCTTTTCGTGCTCGGTTATCATGGCGGATCCACGGCGGTTTCCGTGCTGCATGGAGGACCCTCGTCGAACTGCTTTAGCCTCCCTGTGAGTGCCCTCGATTACAACTCGGCGGGAGTCTTGTATGGCTCGATCATTAACTATTGTACCCCTGAGCCCCACCCGTCGTATCTGGTGACGATTTCTGTTTCCAGCGGCGCGATTCACGTCTTGGGTCAGAGCGTGGGCAATCTTGATGCGATCGCGTTTGATCGATAACCAACCAAAGTTCACATTGTAATTATCCGAAGGAGGATTCATGTTAAGCAAGTGGTTCGCAAGGACTCGCTCCATTTCGCGTCTCAAGATGACGAGTGCTTTCGTCGTGGTCGCGCTGGTGCTCGCCGCGGTGCTCGTTCTGAGCATCACCGCCTACCGCCAGGCTAACGCAGCTCCCAGCGCGAGTTTCGCGCAGACCCTGTACGGTGCAGGCTTGAACTGCTACCCCAGGAGCGGCTGTGGCGGTTCAGTGCTCTATGAACTGGATCAACACACCGGCGCGCCGCTGCGCACGGTCGGAAATCTGGGTTACAACATCACGGGGCTTGCGGTTGACCCGACTACGAATATTATGTACGGCGTGACCGGCGCGCAGGGAACCGATGGAACGTATCACGGTCCGGGCAGCTGCTTGGTGTTGCGCGTGCATCCGACAACCGCGCACACTGAGGTAGTGGGACCGGAAGGTACCGGGTGTCCTATTGCCGATATCGCCTTTGATGCAACCGGACGTCTGTATGGCTGGGGCGAGGAGACGGATGACCTATATGTGATCAAGAAATCCACCGGCATCGCCAACCGCGTCGGCGAATCGGGAATCGGCACATATGGCGATGGAATGGCTTTTACGCCCGGGGGTACGCTTCTCCTTATGCCAAAGGGCACGGAAGGGAATATGTACACGGTGAACCAATATCATGGGACGGTGAATTATCGCGCGACCTTGCACGGATTCACCGGACTCACTACTTGTACCCAACCACCCGTCTCGGCGGCGGATTTCAATTCCGCCGGCGTGCTGTATGCATCAGTCCTCGACTATTGTGCGCCCACCGTTCCGCGGTCTTACCTGAACCGAGTGAACCCGACGACGGGGCAGATCACGACACTCGGACAGAGTGTGAATCACCTGGATGGGATTGCTTTTTATCCGGCGACGCCCATAACGCATTAAAATCTTTTGACGATGTGCAAAGACCTCGTGCTTGCGTGAGCACGAGGTCTTGTTTTTTTGGAGCGTGCAGCTACAGATTGTTGACAGCGCGCGGGTTTATGCTAAACTTTTTCTCGTCGGAGCCAGTCGATGGTCTCGCGCAAATTTTTTTCCGTACTCCTCTTGATCAATTTGCTCGCGCTCGTGGGGTGTGCGCAATTCGTCGGCGTCGGACCGGTTTCGGTAATCGACACGCCCTCCATTCCCAACCAGCTCAACTATGACGGCGCGATCACGCTGTCGATCAAGAACGCGCAAACACTGCCGGGGACGACGCTCGGTTACGCGGGCAAGACTGCGGACGGACGCGCGATCGTCACCGTCGGCGGGCAGCCAGCGCCCAAGTCAACGGCGGACTCTGTCAACTTTACCGGATCGCCCGCTTCCGGCGCGATCGTCACCCTGAACACGCGCGTGACTTCGTACGACAGCAACGCGGTGAATCTCGTCGGACGCGTGCAGATCACGATCAAAGACCCGCAGCCGCAAGCCGGTGAAGCCTCTGCGAACATTGTGACGGCGTACGGCATTCCGGTTTCATACACGGTGAAAGTGGGAGAGAAACTGCCCGGCTCGCTGATTCAATACCTCGGCAAGTCGGACGAGGGCGCGCAATTCAACAATGTGGGTCCCTTCCCATTTCGCCAGCAATTTGACTCTTTGGTGTGGGACGGGCGGCTGCGTGAAAAAATCGCGCTGCGCCTCGACCTGCGCGTCATCAGTTTTTCCGAAGACAATGCCACGCTGGTCGGCACAGCGAAAGTGACGTTTGAAAAATAAGAGCAGCGCAACTCGCGAGGAAAATGAAAAGCGGAGGAATGCCTCCGCTTTTTTGCAGGTGAGTTCTGTATTAGACTTCGCTTCTGCCTTCGAGCGCGCGGGTCAGTGTTACCTCGTCCGCGTATTCGAGGTCGCCGCCAACGGGCAAGCCGCGCGCGAGGCGCGTCATCATTGTAATCGGACTCTGGCCGTCAGCTCGTCCATTCCTTTCTCGCTCTTTCGAAAATATCATCTATGGTTTGTCCTTCGTAAATCTTTTTCGAAATCACGACATAGTCGGTCGCGTCTCGGTGAAGCAAGGTCAGGAATCGAAATGCCGCTGCAGGACCCAGTGCCTTGTTGAGCGCTTCAATCCCACTGACTCTAATTTCTACATCATCCATCATCATTCGTCTGTCCACGTGTTCGCTCCAATCTGACGTAATCGACTGGATTTGTAACTCGCAACCTCAGGTTCAACGATTCGACTTGTTTTGTCAGGCGGTCATCGCACGTCAAGAAAAAATCTGCTTTCGCGTATTGTGCACAAGCCAGGTGAATCGAATCTTTGGCGCCAAGACGCCCGCGCTGCTGGAACGACAAAGCCAACCTGTGAATTTGTTCTCCCGGTCCCAGTCGCGTCTTGCAAAGTGTTGCGAGCCGAAGGACGGCGTATTTGCGTTCGGGAAAAGGACAGAGTAACGTTTCGTCGTAATGCATAAATGACCAAATCAAGTTTGGCTCGTCCTGCTCTGCCCGTACAAATATTTCTTCGCATGCCAACGCCTCCATCTGGATTCTGATCTGTCGAGGATCATCGAAACCCCTTTGAAAACAATTATAGTCCAGGTAAAGCAGGTCTGCCATTTAGATCAACGATACAACGTTGGCGTGGGTCTGTTCTGCGGACTACACTTCGCTTCTGCCTTCGAGCGCGCGGGTCAGTGTTACCTCGTCCGCGTATTCGAGGTCGCCGCCGACGGGCAGACCCCGCGCGAGGCGCGTCATGCGAATGCCGAGCGGCTTGATGAGGCGTTCGAGGTACATCGCGGTCGCTTCGCCTTCTAGGTTCGGATTCGTCGCGAGCAAGACTTCTTTTACGCTGTCGCCGCGCACGCGGTTCAATAATTCGCGGATGCGCAGGTCTTCGGGTCCAATCCCTTCGACCGGCGAAATCGCGCCGTGCAGTATGTGATAGACGCCTCTGTATTCGCGCGTACGTTCGAGCGCGACCATATCGAGCGGTTCTTCCACCACGCAGATTTGTTTATGATCGCGCGAATCGTCGCGGCAAATGTTGCAGGGATTTTCTTCCGCGATGTTGCAGCAGATCGAGCAGGTGGTGATGCGCTCGCGCAAATCCTTGATCGACTCGGCGAGTTGCGAGACCTGATCTTTGGGCGCGCGCAAGAGGTAGAAGGTGAGACGTTGGGCGGTCTTGGGTCCTATGCCCGGCAGGCGATGGAACTCTTCAATCAATCGCGTGACAGAACGCGGCATCGTGTCCATTACAAATTTTTCCTTTCAGTCACGTTGCAAGTTCAAAGCAGCTAATAAGAATGAATCCCGAACGAAGTTCGGGCGCATCAACGAAATTTTCGCCCGATGTACTCAATTCAGATAATCTCGTGACTCTTACTCGCGTTTTGCCTGCACTTTGTAGCCGCAGGCACAAGTGTTAGGTGCTTTTAGAGTGGAAAGTTTACCACTGATAAAACGAGTTGGCAAACGGATGGGATTGGAAGTTGGAGGTAGACCCCTTCCTGCCTCCCCTTGCCAAGGGGAGGGGAGGTGGGGTCAGCCTTCCGCCCGTTTGATACCACTGTGCGAATCTGTTATAATCAACCCTCACCCAAAGGCAAGGTTAAACATATGAGCAAGGCATTGCGACGCGTACATTATCCCGGAAAACTCATCATCGTCGAAGGCATTGACGGCTCCGGCAAGTCCACTCAGCTTGATTTGCTGCACAAATGGCTGATGAGCGAGAATTATCTGGTCGCGTTCAGCGAGTGGAATTCGTCGCCGCTCGTCCGCCGCATCACCAAGGTCGGCAAGAAAAAAAAATCGCTCACGCCGCTCTCCTTCAGTCTCATTCACGCCGCAGATTTTATGGACCGGCTCGAACGCCAAATCATCCCCGCGCTGGAAGCGGGCGCGATTGTGCTCGCCGATCGTTATGTGTACACCGCGTTCGCGCGGGATGTAGCTCGCGGCGTCACGCCGGAATGGGTGCGCGATGTGTACTCGAATGCGTTACAACCGACGTTGCCGATTTATTTTCGCGTGCCGCTCGAAGAATCATTAAAGCGCATTCTCGTCGGTCGCCCGGAATTGAAATATTATGAAGCGGGTCTCGACTTGCACCTCGCGGGCGATCCCTACGAATCGTTCAAACTTTTTCAGACGCGCATCCTCGAACAGTACGATTCGATTGTGGAAGAGTTCGGGCTGTCGGTGATCGACGCGACACAGCCGCTGGTGAAACAGCAAGACCAGATGCGCGCGCTGGTGAAACCTTATCTCGACGGCGCTTTGAAAATCAGCCCCCGCGCGTGGCGCGATGTGCTGACGGAAGAATCTTTGCTTGGGCGCTATCTCGAAGAAATCGGCGCGAACAAGCCCGCCGAGAACGGGGACGACAAGTGACACAGGTTCGATTCTACGGCGATCCAGTCCCGGGCTTTACCGAAAGCTACCTGCCGGGAAAATTAATTGTGGTCGAGGGCACCGATGGCGTCGGGCGTTCCACGCAAATCGCGCTGTTGCAAGAATGGTTGGAAGGGCGTGGGTTTGCGGTCGCGGCGACCGGTCTCCGCCGCTCGGACCTCGCAAGCAAAGGCATCGACCGCGCCAAGCAAGGGCACACCTTGAGCGAAGCGGTGCTGTTTCTTTTTTACGCCACCGACCTCGCCGACCGTCTGGAGAAACAAATTATTCCCGCGTTACGCGCGGGCATGGTGGTGCTCACCGACCGCTATATTTATTCGATGATCGTGCGCGCGCAGGTGCGCGGTTCCGATGCCCAGTGGATTCGCAAAGTGTTAGGCTTTGCGCTGATCCCTGACGCGATTTTTTATCTCGAAGCGGACTTGCAGCATTTGATCCCGCGCGTGTTGTCGGAACAGGGCGGCTTTGATTATTGGGAGTCGGGCATGGATTATTTGAAAGGGCGTAATCTGTTTCGCAATTACGTGCGCTACCAAACGCGCCTGCTCGCGCAGTTCGATGCGATCGCGGAAGAATTTGGTTTTCGCCGCATTGATGCGAACCGTTCCATCCGCGAAATTTTTGGCGAGCTGCGGCGTGAAGTGGGCGCGGTGGTGACGCCGATGAAAAAACAGGGCGCTGTCGCACGCGCTGACGCGAATCCACTTGCCGAAATTGCAGCCGAATAAAAAGGACGGGATAAAAAATCCCGTCCAATTTTTTTCAGTGCCGGTCTAAATTTGCGCTCACAATGCCGCGACCGCTTCGGCGAGCGCCTGACGAAATGGCGGACGCACGATGATGTGCCAGCGATCGATAAAGTTCGTCTGCAATTCTCCGATCCGCGCTTGCAGCGAGCTGAGATACCCAGCGACTCCCTCGAAATTCGGTACTGCGGTGCCATGCCGCTGGGCATAGCGCGCCCGTGCCGCGATGAATTCCATCACCAGTTGGCTGGCGACATCCGTATCGTGCAGCGCGCCGAGGTGGTCCTGCAGCGCGACCAGCGGCTCGAGCAACGCCGGCACCTGACTGCCCATTGCTTCGGTGAAAAATTCCAGCACGTAGCGTAAACGCTTGCCTTCAATCCGCAGCGCGTGCAATGTGGCGAGGTCGGCTTGCTTGACCAGCGACTCGTAGGCGCGCACCCGACCGTAATGTTTCCAGATGAGCGCGGGTACCACATCGCTGACACGCGGCGCGCCCGCCTTGTCCTTTGCCTCGATAAAATCCTCCACCCGCGCGACCCATTCATCATAAACAGCACCGTCGAGAAATTCAATCAGTCGGCGTTGAGCTTGAGCGCGACGCGCCTGCCAGTCCGCCAGCAGTGGATCGAGCGAGCGTTGTTGCTCCACATTGAGCGTTGCCATATGTCCGCGCAGGTTCTCGATGTTGACATCCAGATCGCGCACCGCGCCGAGATCACGCGCCAGCTCGCGCAGCGGCTCGGCAATCTTTTTGATGGTCTTGTTCGGATAATATTGCGCGAGAAACCGAAAGGCGGAGCGCAGGCGACGCGTCGCGACACGCATATCGTGGACGGCATTCACCGCGTTGTCGCGTCGCACATCGTCCTCCAGCGATTGAATTTTGGCAAACTGCGCGCTGATGATTTTCTTGCCGGCGCGGGTGATGGGTTCCTGACCGCGCACGCCGGTCTTGAGCTTGGCGCGTTTTTGCGGACTGGGCGTCGGCAACGAATCGTTCGCGAGCCGCGCGTAAAAGGGTGGCGTGAGCACCTGACGCCACAGGTCAGCTTTTTTGTTGGCGCGCGCCGCGTCCACATCCGCCTGCGGACCCTCGACCACGGTATCGACGAGCGCCTCGACGTGGATCGAAGTGATTGTGGTCGATTGTGTTTGCGAATCATCCAGTCCGTCGGCGACGCGCAAAATTGCCGCGAGAATCAGCGTCGCGCGCTGCGTGGCTTCGTCGAGTCCGGCAAAGATCGCGTCGCGCTCCGCCTTAACTTTTTTATGATGGAACAGCGCGAGCGAAGCGAGCACATCGCGGTCGATTGAGGAGAATCCTTCCAGTTCGTGCGAAAGAATAATTTCGCGTCCGGCGCGGTGGTGGCGCGCCTCTTCCGCTGTTGCGCCAATGTTGTGGAGTAGCGCGCCGGTTTCAAGCAACCGCCGACAATCGGGCGGGAGCTGGTGCACCGCGACAGTCTCGTCGAAAATTTTCAGCGCGAGTTCGGCGACATAACGCGCGTGCGCCATATCGACGTGATACTTGTGAAGCAGCGCATCGACATTCGTGGTCCCACCGACGCCGCGCGCGGCGCGCTCGATCGACGAGGGCGCAAAAACTTCGAGTCGCTTTTGCGAAAACGCGCGCGTGAGTTGCTGCACCTGTCCCGCGCGCAGTCCAACGTTGTGCGCGATTTTTTCGCGAGTGTTCCCATTCGCCCATTCGAGCAGCACCTGCGCGCGGCGCGCGGTCGCCGCGTCGGGGTCAGAGGCGAGCGCCCCAAGCACATAACGCTCCTTTTCACTCAACGTATTTTCGTGGGTAATCATAGCGGCATAATTTGCGTCCGTGCAAATACTGAAGCGGCGAGCGTCGATCAGGTCAAGCCGGGCAGTCCCAAGCCGCCCGTGACCGCGCCCATCCGCGTTGCCGCCAATTGCTGCGAACGTTCGAGCGCGTCGTTGACGGCGGCAGTGATCAGGTCTTGTAGCATTTCGACATCGACCGAGCCGTCCGCCTCTTTGATAGTGTCGGCATTTATTTTGACGTCGGTCAAGTGCTGCTGACCATTCATCGTGACCGTCACTGCGCCGCCGCCGACGGTGCTACTGACGGTTTCATTGGCGAGCGCGTTCTGCACGTCCAACATTTTTTGCTGCATCTCTTGTAATTGTTTTTGCAAAGCAGCCGGATTCAAATTCGGCATACCGCCACGTCCTTTACTCATCGTTGCTCCTTCAATTTCGTTTCTCGGTGGATTTCAATTTATCGTCGCGATTATTCGGAAACATCCGTGATGCGCCCGCCCAAGTTCATCGCTTCGCGAATGAGCGGATCGCTTTTGGCGGCTTGCATCTTTTGCTTTTTGGGGGAAACCACGCAGCGGATGCGACAAGGTGTTTTGAAAATATCGCTAAAGATTTTTTCGATCTGCGGCTTGGCGTTCTTGTCCGCTTCCACGCGCGTTTTGTGCAATTCGTAGAAAAATACAATCGTAATCACATTTCAGTCCAGTGCGACCGTCTCCGAGACGAGCAGCAATGCCTGAAACGATATCTTTACCAGTCTCAAA
>JBBSHK010000079.1:0-9184 GCA_038253185.1 Anaerolineae bacterium
GGCGTATCTGGTTAAGGAGTGGCTAAAGTCGCGTAGGTATCGGTCGTTTGTGATTTCGAGCGAAGTCGTTTCTTGCCGTGGCGCCGTACGACCCCGGAGGGGGTCAAGCCAAGGATACCTTTAGGTGCGAGAAATCTAGAATCACAATTGAGATTTCTCGGCGCTGCGCTCCTCGAAATGACACGATCATCTATTCGACTTTAGCCACTCCTCTAGTTAATCGCGGTTGACGCGCACCAGGTATCAATGTAAAATCGCGCGGCTGCTCGTTCGCACCACTGTCTACTGCGATGCGATGGCGCAGTCGCGAATCCCGGCGATGACGAAATCCAAACGCTTACTACCTACGTGGCTCACCCAATTCAGTGACCCTTCGCGACTCGTTGACCTGCTCTTAATTTTTGTTCCCATTTCCATCGCGTTGTGGATCTTGCATGCCGAGGCAACGCCGATTTTCATCACCGCCGCGCTCGGAATTATTCCACTGGCGGGAATTCTGGGGGAGGCAACGGAGGTCTTGGCGGAGCGCGCGGGCGCGCGCGTTGGCGCGTTACTCAACGCCACCTTCGGGAATGCGGCGGAACTGATCATCACTATCGCCGCGATCAATGCCGGGTTGATCGAAGTCGTCAAGGCATCCATCACCGGCTCGATTATCGGGAATCTTTTGCTGGTGCTCGGGCTGAGTGTGCTCGCGGGCGGATTAAAGAATGGGTTTCAACGTTTTGATCGGCGTGTGATCTCGGCGAACATGACGACGCTGGCGCTCGCAGTCGTCGGACTTGTCATCCCGGCAACGTTCAATCACAGCATCGAGCAGCGCAACCATCCCGCGGTCCAATCACTGACCATCGGCGTAGCCCTCGCGCTCATTCTCGGTTATGTGTTGAGTCTGGTTTTCACCTTCCGGCTGTCCAACCAGCCAACGGCTCCCGTCGCCGCGACGGGGGACGAAACGCTACAACCCGTGCGCATCAGCAGCATACGAATGGCGCTCGCGGTCTTGATTGGCTCCGTCGTCTTGGTCGCCATCCTCAGCGAAATCTTGGTTGATGCGGTCGAGCCGTTGATCAAGGCGCAAGGACTGACCGAACTTTTCGTCGGCATCATCATCGTGCCGATTATTGGCAACGCGGCGGAACACCTCGTCGCGGTCGAGATGGCAATAAAGAATCGGATGGAGCTGGCGGTCGGCGTCGCGGTGGGGTCGAGCTTGCAGATCGCGCTCTTTGTGGCGCCGCTGTTGGTCTTTATCAGCCTCGCCTTTGGACGAGAATTGACGCTGGTTTTCAATCAATTTGAGCTCGCCGCGCTCGGCGCCGCGGTCGTAATTGCAGCGCTCATTGCACTTGACGGAGAGACCAATTGGCTCGAAGGGGCGCAACTGTTGATCGTGTACGCCATCCTCGCGCTCGCGTTCTTTTTTCTGCCGTCGTGATTCAACGGAGCGGAACGGATGAAGGGAAGTAATCTATCCGTTTATCCGCCGGCATTTATCCGTTGAACGCTTCGTAATACGATTCCTCATCAAAATAAAAAATCTTTGAAAGCTCGGTCTCGAAATCTTGCGCGGGTTGAAAATTCGGCAATGTTTCAAGTCGATAGAACGCGAAGCGATACCACGGGCGCGCGGCGATGTGCGCGAGCGGCAGCAAGTCACTAATCGGTTTTTCGTCGGGCCAGGATTCGTACTCCGTAAAGGGCGGCAGGATGTGTGTGAACGCGATTTCGTGATTTTGCAAGAGTCGCATCTGCCAGCGTTTCCATTTCGACAGCGAAGCCTCCATCACCGTCGCGCCGAAATAGCCCGCGTGCGCGTCGCCCGCCCTTAACAGTCCCAGTCCTTTCTCCACGAACAGTAACAGCCCCGCTTCCGTTTCGGGCGGATCACAGACGAATGTGTCAAACGTTCCGAGCAATTCGCGCGGTAATTGCCGCGTCAAATCTTGCTGCACCACGCGGATATCCAAATTGTTTTCACGCGCGAGCGTCGCGATATACTCACAAATACGCGCGTCGATTTCGAATACCGTGACGCTCGCGGGCAGACCCGTCAGCGCGAGCGCGACGCTGGCGAGATCGTCGTCGCCCAATATCGCAATATTTTTCCCCGCGACATCGCCCTGCTGGAGCATCAGCGCCAGACGACGAAACAATGACTCGGGCGTCATCGCACCTTGATCGAGTTCCGGATCTTCGCCGCGCGGTCGCCCCTCGAAGATTTTTAAATACCGGAGATAAACTTTTTCGAGCGCGAGCCAATCAGTCCCGCTGCCCATACAATTGCGGCAGCGCAGGTCCGGCGCGGCTTGAACGTAAAGTTCGCGCGCGAGCGCGGCGCCGCGTTCGGTGAGATGCTCGGATTGCAAAAAATTGCCGTCCCGCAGCGCGCGCAAAATCGCGACCGCGGACGGAAACGGAATCCGCGCCCAGGTGAACCATTCCCACGGTTCGCGTTCTGACATCACCGCACGCAAAACTTTTTCCACATCCCCGCGCATGATCGACGCGGGTAGCTGCGCGCGCATCGATTCAAATTCACTCACGTTGCGATGCCCTCCTGGATAACTTGAGACGCGATGATATCGCGGGCGCGCCCGCGGGGGATTTTTAGGAACGCGGTGTCCTGCGGGCGAAAATGTTTTTCCAGCGAGTTCACAATTTTTTGCGGGTCCGCCTGTCCACAGGTGAACACATCGAGCGCGACATAGCCTAGCTCGGGCCAGGCGTGCAGCGACAGGTGCGACTCTGCCAGCAGCGCGATCGCAGAAAAACCCTGCGGATAAAATTTGCGGATTCGCAAATCGAGCAGCGTCGCGCGGGCGTCGCGCACTGCGTCTTCAATCGCCGTGTCGAGACCTTGCAGCGGCAGCTCGTTCGCGCAATTCCAAAATTCGGCGATGATATGGCGTCCGAGTCCGTGCGTTGCGGCAGCCGCGCGTTCCGCCGACGCGCTCAAAAATTCTTCCGGAATCACAATCGGCGATTGGGCTTCACCCCGCGCCAGCAGCGCCCACGCTTCGTCCAGCGACTCAGCGTCCTGATACAATTCATCGCGCGGGTTGGTATCGTAATCCGCCGGCGGCACAAATTCCGCGAGGGTTTCAATTCGGAAAAACGAGGAGCGGTACCACGGTGCGCGGGGAGCGCGCGACAATGGCGCGAAATCAATTTGCGGCACGCTGACCTGCTCCGCGCCTTTAGCATACAGACTGAACGGCGCGCTGACTTGCGTCAACACGATCGCGTGATTCTGCAACAGATGCCGCTCCCACAAATTCCATTTGTGCAGCGACGCCTCGATCAACGTGATGCCAAAATAACCCGCGCGCCCATCGCCGGGCGCAAGCGTCGAAAGACCTTTTTCGACAAAGAGCAGCAAACCCTGAATCGTTTCGGTCGGGTCGGTGACAAAGGTATCGAACGCGCCGTGCAGATCGGACGTGAGTTTTTCGCGCGCGTCGTGTTGAAAAACGCTGATCGGCAAATTCTTTTTCGCCGCAACGCCCGCGATGAAATCACACAGGCGCGGATCGATTTCGACCACAGCGATTTCGCGCGGCAGTCCGGTGAGCGCGAGCGCGATGCTCATCAGGTCGTCATCGCCGAGCAGCAAGATTTTTTTCTGCGCGACATCGCCCTGCGAATACATCCGGGCGAGACGGCGGAAAACAGAGTCAGCAGTCAGCGCGCCTTGATCGTAGCTCGAGATCGCGGGCGGGCGTTCCGCGAGCAGTGGCGCAAATTCCTGTAGGGCTTGAGCGAATTGGGTGAATTCAACTCCGCTGCCGGCGCAAGTGCGACACGCGGGATCGTGTGTCGGCGCAAGATCAAGCGAGCGCGCAAGCGCCTCACCGTCGGGAGTGAGGCGCATTCGAGCAGCGTCGTATTCGAGCAAACGGTCCGCGTGCAGCTTTTGAAGAATGTCGACCAATTCGGCGAAAGGCACATTCGCGCGACCCGCCACCTGCCACGCATCTGCCGCGCCGGTGGGCGCGGAATATTCGAGCAAGGCGCGCACGACGCGTACGAGATCGCCGCGTGCGACACCCGCCTCCCGCAAAAATTGTTCAACGACCATCTATCACCCCCATCCAAATCTACGATTTCTGATTTATGGTTGCCGATTGCTGCGTTCGCACTCGAGCGTCCAAATCATAAATCACAAATCATCAATCAAAAATCCACTTACCCCCAATCACTCAGCCACCATTCCGCGTGTGGCATTCCACAGGAACGCGCAGCTTGAAACAATGGCGCGGTATCGTACGGCACGCGGCGAAAATCAATATCGAGCGTGCCATCTTGCCAATTCACCACCGCGTACTCCGCCCACGGCGGATTACGGTCCTTGCCTTCCGGCGCAAGAAATTCGAACGGCAGACCAATACTGCCCGGATTGATGATGAGACTTGTTTTGTAGCGGCGGAGCATTTGGGTATGCGTGTGCCCGCCCGCCATCACCGCCGCGCGCTCGCCGAGTTTTTCTTCGAATTCTGCGTCGGGCGTGGTCGCGCGAATGATTTCGGTATTCGAGCGCGGGGTGCCGTGAAAGCAGAGCAGCAGCGCGCCCGCGCCTAATTCGACGCGGATCGTCTTCTGAAACGCGCGGATGAAATCGAGATCGGACGACGAAATTTGGTCGCGGCACCATTCGGCAATGTCAACAACTTTCCGCGCGTCCTCCACACTCGGCGCTTCAACCGATTCGCCCGCCAAAAACGAATCGCCGTTGCCCATTACGCACGCAATATTTCGCGCGCGCAATTCTTCCACGACTTGACGCGGCTGCGGTCCGGTCGTCGCGACATCGCCGAGGCAAATGATTCGGTCCACGTGCTGCGCGCTAATCTCGCGCAGCGCGGCGTCGAGCGCGATCCGATTGGCGTGAATGTCAGAAATCAGCGCGATTCTCAATCTCTGCTCCAATCACTTTTTGCGATTCCGTTTCAAATGTTTTTTCAACTCATCCCATTCGAGCGTGTTCAACACATCCGCTTTCGTCGCCCAACCGCGCCGCGCCATCGCGATGCCCCAAAATAAATCGTCAAAGCCGCTCTGCCAATGCGCGTCGCTGTCAATCACAATCTTGCAGCCGACTTGCAGCGCGCGGCGAACGTGCACATCGTCGAGGTCCATTCGTTCAGCAGTGCCATCCACTTCGAGAATCGTGCCCGTTTCTGCCGCGACCTTGAACACTGCTTCCAGATCAAGCGCGCTCTCTTCGCGCGAACCGATCAGCCGTCCGGTCGGGTGCGCGAAAATGTCAACGTAGGGATGGCGCAGCGCGCGGACGACGCGTTCGGTAATTTTTTCGCGCGGCTGCTTGAGACTGCTGTGCGTGGAGGCGACGACCAGATCGAATTTCGCGAGCAGGTCATCCGGCAAGTCGAGCGAGCCATCCGCGCGGATTTCGACCTCAACACTTTTCAGCACGCGAAAATCTTTCAGCCGCGCGTTCAGCGCGTCAATTTCTTCCCACTGCGCCAGCGTTCGCGCTTTATCCAGCCCGCCGGTGACGCCGAGCCCGCGCGAGTGGTCGGTGAGACCAATATAGTGCAGCCCGCGTTCTTGCGCGGCTTTTGCCATCTGCTCGATCGTGGTTTTGCCGTCGCTCCATTTCGAGTGACACTGCAAGTCACCTTTCAGATCGCGCAGCTCGATCAGCTTCGGCAGTTGGTGCGTTTGCGCGGCGCGTATCTCGTCGTTCGCTTCGCGCAGCTCGGGCGGAACCCAGTCCATTCCCAATTTTTGATAAACTTCTTCTTCGGTCGCGCACAGAATCTCGCGTTTGCTTTTGATGCGCGTGAGACTCCATTCGTTCAGCGACAATCCGGCGCGTAGCGCGATTTCGCGGACGCGAATATTGTGCTCGCGGCTGCCGGTGAAATATTGCAGCGCGGTGCCCCACCGTCGCGGTTCCAACACGCGCAAGTCCACCTGAAGCGCGTTATGCGAAACAATCGCGGCTTTGGTCGCGCCCTTCTCAATGACCTCGCGCACCTGCGGCAAGGAAGTAAAAGCGTCGAGCACCGCAATCGGCTCGGAACTCGCGACGAGCAGATCGAGATCGCCAATCGTCGCGCGCATTCGCCGCAGACTGCCTGCGGTGGAAATTTCGACAATCGAATCGCCGCACGCGGCGCGCAGCGCGTCCATCATTTCTTCGGCGAAGGAGTACGCGACGGCGAGCATCACGCGCGTGCCTTTGCGCCGCACCGCCGCGATGCCCGCTTTCAAATTCTCGATGGTTTTCTCGCCCAATCCTTTGAGCTTTTCCGAATCGCCGCTTTTGAGCGCGGCGTCAAGCTCCGCGAGATTTGTTATATTCCACTCTTTCCAAAAGCGCGCGGCGGTTTTCGGTCCGATGCCGGGAATCGTCAAAAATTCCAGGATACCAACGGGCACCTCGGAGGCGAGCCGCTCGTAATAACTCATATGTCCGGTGCGAAAGAGCTCGTCCAGTTTCTCAGACATCGCCGGACCGATGCCGTGAATATTTTTCAGATTTTCCGCGTCGCCTTCCCAAATATCTTGCACGCCGCGACTGAGATGTTCGATCACATCCGCGGCGCGACGGTACGCAATCGGCTTGAAGCGAATCGCGCCTTGTATGTCAAGAATGTCCGCGATGCGGTACAACAGCGCGGCAATTTCCTGATTCGTCCACTTGTGCTCGACCGAAGCGTGTGGTGTCTCGACGCCCGGCACGCGTTCCACTTCCGGCGCGACAATTTGCGCGTCGGTTTCTTTTGTAACGCGACCGCGGCGCGATAGTTTTTTTTCGGAATTATTGGACTTGAGTTTGGGAGAAGTAGTAACGCGATGGGGCATTTGAGTTCGGTTTCAGAACAGCATCAACTATTTTGTAAACAAATGAATGTAGCAATCCATCCGTGTGTTGAGATTGTACAGCGTAGAATTCTCCAAGTCAATGTTGACGGAATCAAAATCGAATTATCCAATCCGCGTTTATCCGCGTGAATCTGCGTCCAAATCACTGATGTAAAGTGCCAGAATGAAGTGTGCCACGCACATCGAAAAGTGCGTGGCACATACGGACAGATTCAATCGGGAGTTGCCCGGATGTCACGCGCGACGGAGGTTTATCAGCATTACACCGCCGCCTAGTAGTACGAGTCCAATGCTGAGGAGCACCCAGTCCATCGTCGGATATTCAGCACCGCTCGTGGGCGAAGTGCTCGGAGTGGCAACTTTGGTTGGAGTCGGGGCAACGGTGGCAGTGACCAGCTTTGTTGCGGTAACCGTGCCCGTGACCACGCTGGTCGCACTCGCGGGTGGTGAACCGGTGATCGTAATGCGACCCTCCACGCGCGGATTTAGCGGCGACTTTGCCTGGAAATATTCGCGCAGCGATTGATCGAGCGGCACATCGCCGCCTTTCACATTCTTCGCGTTCTTCAAAACGGTATAGCCATCCAGACCCGCCGCCACAAAGTCATTCGTGACAACGCGGTACGTCGCCGCTTTGTCGAGCGGCTTGAATCCCGATTGCGCACTGCCGATCTGCACATCGGTGATTCGCGAGCTAACCGGTTTGGACAGGTCGGCGCTGAATTTCAAGCCGCCGACTTGTGGAAAGCGTCCCCCCGATTGTCCGGGATCCGCATTGACCTGACTCACGCCATTTTCGAGCGCGGCGAGCAAATCTGCGCCGGTCACATCGAATTGCACGAGACGATTGCCGAAGGGCAACACGAGCAGCACATCGGCATTCGTCACATCCCCCGCTTTGACCGAAGCGCGAATGCCGCCGCCGTTCATTAACGCAATCTGCGTCTTGTCGTTCGTCGTGGAGAAAAGCATCGCGTCGGCAATCAGGTCGCCGAGATTCGATTCTTTATTGCGAACGACGCGCGCATCGCCTTCGAGATCGACCGTCGTGTTCCCAACCTTTTGGGTTTTCAATGAGGCGAGCGGCGCCGCGAGTTCCGTGAGCTTTTGCGCGACGACGGGATCATCCGCAATATTTTTATCGACCAATATCGGGTCACCGCTCGCGCTCTGCAGGACGCCCTGATCGTCGAAGGTCAGGTCGAGACGACCGAGTTGCCGACCCCACAGATAATCGTGGACGATCGCGGTGCGCCCGCCGCCGGGATTATTCACCATCGTCGGATAGGGACCATCGGGCGCGCCTAATGACTTGTCGAGTTTCGCAGGATCGCCCAACAGCGTGACCGTATGTCCACTCACAATTACGTCGATGCCATCGACCTGGCTCGCCAACTTTTTGTCTTCGTCGTACCCGCGGTGGCTGAGCAAAATAATTTTGTTGACGCCCTGCGAATTCAATTGCGTCACCACATCCTTGACCGTCTGCGCGGCGTCTTTCATTTTCACATTCGGACCGGCGCGCGAGTTAGTCGGCAGTTCGTCGGTGACCATACCAAAGATGCCAATCTTTTCGCCGCCGACCGTTTTCACCACAAAGGGCGGAATTTTCCCCGCGAGCGTTGGTTCATTGGAAACGTCGACATTCGCCAGCACGATCGAAAAATTCGCGCCGTTGACAAAATTATCGGCGAGCACTTTGGGTCCCAAATCGAATTCGTGATTGCCCATTGTGACCGCGTCATATCCGAGCAGGTTGTAAAAATCGCGGCCCTCCTTCCCTTGGTATGGCAAATAGTAGAGCGTGCCTTGTGAGACATCGCCCGAATCGAGCAGCAGCGTGTTCGGAATTTCGGCGCGCAATTTTTTCACCAGCGTGGCGCGCCGCGCGATCCCACCTTGCGACACATTTGAAAAAGTCATCGTCTCCCAATGACCGTGATTTTCACTCGTGTGCAAGAGCGTGAGTTTGAAATCACCCGCCGCCACCACCGGCGCATCATTCCAGCCAAAGGCGAGAATGCCGAGCATGAATAGGATAAAGAGAGATGTGAGTTTGCGCATTGGTTGCTCCTTTGTGATGAGAATATCTTGCCGAAAAAATATCAACCCAACAATTTGTGTATCGCTATCAGTCGTTCCACAATTATATCGCGGTGTAATGGAAAATCAACCCGTGTCAAAAGATGTGACCGTTCAGTGCTTGGTGAAATTGGATAGAATGGGCAATCTTCCTTTTGGAGTGCCCGATGCATATTTCTGTCCGCTTGCCCAAGATCGATCCCAATTCGATCCAACCACCGACTCACTGTCCCTTGGAAAATCCAAA
>JBBSHK010000080.1:0-9179 GCA_038253185.1 Anaerolineae bacterium
CGCGTCTTCTAAAGTGTCGGTCGCTCCAAGAATCAGATCACTGCCGCCCGCGTCGCGCAGCGCGCGTTCGATTTTCTCCGTTGCACTGTCTTCCACGAAAAGGAGCTGCGCGCCTCGCTCGACAATCTTGCGCGCCATCTCGGCGTAATCAAGTCCTTTGTCCGAGCCGCCCGCGATCAAAATGATTCTTGTGTAACGATCGGCGACCGCCTCCAAGGCTGCTACCGTCGCGGCGGGCGCGGTCGCGGTGGTGTCATTGATAAAAGTCACGCCCTTCAATTCGCGCACGATTTCCAGTCGGTGCGGCGCACCGCGAAATCCGCGCAGCGCCTCGGCAATAACTTCCGTTGACGCGCCCCACGCGCTCGCGACCGCGGTAGCCGCTAAGGCGTTCTCGACATTGTGCGCGCCCGGTGTTCGCAACTCCGCGATAGGCAGTATCGGATGTTTCGCGCCATGATCGTTCCACACCATCGCGCCGCGCTCGACCAACGCGCCATCGTTCAAGGCACGCTGCCGACTGAACCACACCACGCGGCTCACCGCCTTTCGCCGCAGATGCGTCAAGATGGAATTGTCAAAGTTCAACACACAATAATCACTCAAACCCTGATGCAAAAAGATTTGCGCTTTGGCGAAGGCGTAAGCATCCATATCGGAATAGCGATTCAGGTGATCAGGAAAAATATTTGTGATCGCCGCGATGTGCGGACTCGTTTTTATTTCGCCCAACCCTTCGAGTTGAAACGACGAGAGTTCGAGCACCACCGGCGTATCCGCATCAATTTGATTGAGCAACTCCAGCGCCGACACTCGCAAATTTCCCGCCACCACCGTTTTCGGACTTGCTCTTTTTAAAATCGCGCCGACCATCAATGTCGTCGTCGTCTTGCCTTTCGTTCCGGTGATCCCAATCACCTGCTCCGCGCCGCGCGGCAGTCGCTCGAAAAATAAATCCAGCTCCATCCGAATCGGAATCCCGCGTTCACGCGCGAGCGCAAGATAACGCGATTCGCGCGGCACACCCGGATTGCGGATGATGAGATCGGCATTCGCGAAATCCGATTCGCGATGTTCGCCCAGAACGAATTGCACAGGCTGATCTCGAAGTGCCTCAAGCGTCGATTTCAGTTCCTCTGGTTTTTTAAGGTCCGTGACGGTGACGTGTGCGCCTTGTTTCAACAGCCATCGCGTGACGCCCAGTCCTCCGCCGTGAAGTCCTAGCCCCATCACGAGCACGCGCCTACCACTCAATTCCATTTCATTTTTACAACAGCGCGAGCGCGACGCCCAACATCCCCGCCAACATTCCAGTCAACCAAAATCGCTGCACGACTTGCGTTTCGGACCAGCCGAGCAATTCAAAGTGATGATGCAGCGGCGTCATTTTGAAAATGCGTTTGCCGCGCGTGAGTTTGAAATACACCACTTGCAAAATCACCGACGCGGTTTCGGCGACGAAGGTGATTCCGACGAGCGGCAACAATAACCACTGCCCGGTCATCAACGCGACTACGCCCAATGTTGCGCCCAACGCGAGTGAACCGACGTCGCCCATAAAAAGTTCCGCCGGATGCGCGTTGTACCAAAGAAACGCGAGCAGCGCGCCGACCATAATGAAACAAAACGTGACGAGATAAATCTGTCCTTGCAAGTACGCAATCGCGCCATAGGCGGCGAAACAAATCGCCGTGATCCAGCCCGCCAGTCCGTCGAGTCCATCGGTCAGGTTGATCGCATTCGAGGTCGCGACGATGATGAACATCGCGATCGGGATATAGATGAGACCGATGTCAATCTTTTGCGGAATACGCGGAATGGCGACGCTGTGAATGCCGAGCGGAAAATAAAGCGCGAGTCCAATCAACAACGCGAGCACCAGTTGTCCGAGAAATTTGTGACTCGCCAAAAGTCCGATGCCCTGTCGTTCACCGCGCAGCCCGGTCAGGTCGTCAATGCCGCCGAGTATTCCGAAACCGATCATCGTCGCGAGCGGAACGAGGATCGAGCGACCAATGCCCGCCGGCGATCCCGCGCTCCCCGTCACCGCGCCGATCAGATTGTAAATATTCAGCACGACCGTGATCACGATCACCGGGATGAGCACCATCACTCCGCCCATCGTCGGCGTGCCGATTTTGGTCTGATGCGTTTCAGGTCCTTCGACGCGAATCTGCTTGCCAACGCGGTGCTCGCGCAGCCAGCGAATCAAGGGTGCGCCCCAAATCACCGCGAGGAAAAAGGAAAGTGTACCGAGCGCGAGGGGGACTGACATTATGCCTGTCCCTCCTCATCTCGCGCAATCGAGAGCGCCGCGACAATATCTTCCATATGCGCGCCGCGTGAGCCCTTGACCAGAACGGTATCTCCACTCTGCGCGAATTCGTTCACCTGTCCCGCAGCAGTTGCATTGTCATCCGCGAAATGAACGCGTGCGTGTCCGACCTGCTGCGCCGCTTCGCCAATTAATTTTCCACGCGTGCCCACTGCGATGATAACGTCTACCACTTCCGCCGCGCGTCGTCCCACGATGCGATGCCCTTCTTCTTCGTAGCTACCCAGTTCCAACATATCACCCAACACCGCGATCTTACGACCGCTCAATTCGCTCATCAAGTTCAGCGCTGCCAAGCTCGAATGCGGACTGGCGTTGTAGCTGTCGTCGAGAAGCGTGATCTCATTTTGGCCCGGCACGGCGAGCAAACGCACCTGCGCTTTGTTATCTTGCAAGCCGGCGAGAATTTCGCCCCACGTCAATTCTTGCGCGAGTCCGACCGCCGTCGCCGCGAGCGCGGTCTCGACACTGTGACGCCCGAGCAGCGGCACATTCACATGCCACTGTTTCTCTCCATAGTGAATCGTGAACTCTATTCCTTCCAGTCCATGACTTTCGATTTGGTCCGCCCAGAGGTCATCACTTGCTTTCAGTCCGTAATAGATCACGCGCGCTTTTGATTTCGAATGCATCGCGCGTACGTGCGGATCGTCGCCATTGAGAATCGCGCGACCGCCCGGCGGCAGCGCTTGAACCAGCTCACTTTTCGCTTCGGCAATGCGCTCAACTGTGCCGAGCCGTTCGAGATGAACGGGTCCGACATTCGTGACGACGCCGATGAGCGGCTGCGCGATTTCGCACAAGGTGCGAATCTCGCCGAGATCGTACATCCCCATTTCCAAGACGGCGCGCTCGTGCGATTCGTTCAGTCGCAAAAGTGTGAGGGGCACGCCGATCTCGTTGTTCAGATTGCCTTCAGTTTTTAAGGTGCTGAATTTTTGTTTGAGCACCGTCGCAATTAATTCTTTGGTGCTCGATTTCCCAACACTGCCGGTGACGCCAATCGTCACCAGTTCGGGAAATTTTCTTCGCCAGTACGCCGCGAATTTTTGTAAAGCTTGGAGACTCGATGGCGTGATGAAAACAACCGCGCCACTGGGCTCCTTCGCATCTTGGGCGTCCGCGCGGGGGCTAGGTTGTAACCCGGCGACATCTATTAAAGTTAGATTGCCTCCTAACCCCTGCGCCGACGCGCGCGCTTCGGCAATAATGGCGATGGCACCGCGCGCCAGCGCATCGCCAATGAATTCGTGTCCGTCGTGAAACTCACCTTGCAGCGCGACAAAAACCGATCCCGCCACACATTCGCGCGAATCCACCACTACGCTCGTGATGGGCGTCGCGCCGACTCTTATTTCTCGCTCCCCTGTTAATGCCTCGCATAAATCCGCCAGAGTCAACATTCCATCTTCACCTTCACCGGAGATTTCATAATTGTCTGATGAATCCGCTCAGACCGCGTAGAGGCGAGTGTATCACGGATTCGATTTTATGAAGGTGAATGGGCAAAAATTCTACTCTTGAAGACGATCGCGGATGTTCCGCATTCCCCCGATTCGTCTCTACGCGCTGCCACGGAAAATAAAACTCACCAGATCGTACGCGAGATCACTTGCCTCGACTCTCGCCTGAATCGCTCGCGTACTCGGTGTAAAAAATTCGCCAATCCATTCTGCAAATTCGCGTGGCAGCGCGCCGAGCGTTTCCGCCACGCTGCGCGACTGCTCGCGCGCAAATGCGCGCAAGTCACTCATCAGCCAGTAGACGGAATCATTTGACTGACGTGCACCTCTACCGCGTGCGCGTTGGGTTCTCATCGTGTGAGCCTGTCGAGTTGAACCCGTTCTGCGAAACGTTTGTGAGCCAATCATTTTTTCACCCCGTTTCGAAACCCGATCACATTTCTCCCAATTCAGCTTCAGCAAGCGCAGCATCAACCCTGTTCCGTACAGTCAGTTTCGAAACAGGTTGTCACCTTTGCGCGATGCGTACATCGTCCGGCGGCAATCCTGTGAACTGCACGAGTTGTTGCGCGATGGAATGAAACACCGGCGACGCCACGACCGAGCCCCACGGCGATTTACTCGGACGATCGATCTTGACGAGAATGACGAACTGCGGCTGGTCGGCGGGCAGGTATCCACCGAACGACGCAATCGTCCATTTCGGATCGTAACCGCCGGGAATCGGAATCTGTGCGGTGCCGGTCTTGCCCGCGATCTTGTAACCTGGAATCGCAGCCTGATTAATCGATTCGGTGCCAATCGACTGCGCGAGAATGCCGGTAACGAGGTGCGCGGTCTCGGGCTTGAGTACCTGTCGAATCCCACGCGGTCCGCGCGTCTCTACCGTTCCGTCCGCGCGAATTATTTTGTCGACAATGTACGGTCGCATTAATTTTCCACCGTTTGCCACTGCCGCAAGCGCGTTCGCCATCTGCAAGGGTGTGGTCGCGATGCCCTGCCCGAAAGAATTGCTCGCGAGGTCCGATTCGTACCAGACGCCATCGCCCGGATTTTTTACGGTGCCCGGAATTTCACCCGCGAGATCAACCCCGCTTAATGAACCCAGTCCAAAGTCGTGCAGGTACTGGTAAAAATTTTTCGCGCCGGTTGAGACACTGATCTTTGCCGCTTCGACATTCAGCGAGAGCTTCATCACGTCGACGAGATTGACATTGCCCGGCTTGAGAAAATCGTGATTGTAAAAGGCGCGCCCGCCGACGACGACCGAGCCGTTGTCGTTGTAGGCGGTGTTCGAGTTGATGCGACCACTGTCCAAGCCCGCCGCGAGCGTGAAAACTTTGAAAACGGACCCCGGCTCATATGGCAAACTCACCGCCGGATTCTGATACTCGTCGAGCCGCGTGGATGAATACGCGTTGAGGTCCGGCACCGGCAAGCTGGCGAGCGCGAGAATCGCGCCGGTGTTCGACTCGAGGATGATGACCTGCCCGCCCGTTGCGCCATTATCAGTGACACCTTTTGCCAATTCGCGCTCGGCGATATTTTGAATCGCGCTGTTGATGGTGAGCACCAAGGTCGAGCCATTCACCGCCTCTTTGCCGTGCCGCAAATCGAACGGGAGAATTTCGTCACCCAACGCGTCGCTGCCGGCGCGAACTTGACCGTCGTGCCCGCTGAGCATCTCGTTGTAATACTGCTCGACCCCATACGCTCCCTGCCGACCTTCATTCACAAATCCGATCACGTGCGCCGCAAGTGTGTTGCCCGGATAACGGCGGTACGGTTTCGCGATGAAATCAATTCCGAGCAAGCGATTCGCCGCCCGCAGTTCGATCAATTTCGATCCGGCATTGGAGGGCGCATTGCGCGCGAGCATCACCGTGCTCTGGTCTTTCTGTCCAAGTGAACGCGCCAGTTCCGATTCACTCAAATTCAACAAGGGCGCGAGCAGCGCCGCCGTAGTTTGTGGATTGTTAATTACAGGTGGATGCGCCGCGATTTCGTAAGCGAAAACATCGGTCGCGAGCAACACACCATCGCTGGTGAGAATGTCCCCGCGCCGCGCGTATTCGACGATTGTGCGCTCGCGCTGCTCGAGCGCGCGCGTGCTCAAGTCGTCGTAGCGCATTACTTGCCAGTAATACAGACGACCCATTACCACCAGCGCCACCGCCAGCGCCAGCGCAAACAGCACAGTGATGCGTCGAGAAGATTGAGTCGGCGAAAGAGTCGGCACAGTAGCAAATTGCCCCACTCTGCCCTCCCCCGTTGCACGGGAAAGGGAAGAGGAGGTCCCTATTTTGTCTTGGCTTGAACGCGATCCGAGGCGCCGCTAAATCCAAACAGCGCGGCTAATTGCTGCCACAGCGAATCCGTTGACGGTGGTGCAGTCTTGTCCGGCGGATTGATCTTGGGGGCAAAGGCAGGCATCACATCCGCGAGATCAACTCTCAGCGCGGGCATATTGCCGTAGACAACATTCTTTGCTGGAGCCAGCCCGAGCTTGCGCGCACGTTGGTCAATCGAACTGGGTGAAGTTGCCGCCGCAATCTCGTAACGGAGCTGCGCGTTTTCGCGCTGCACTTCTTCCAATCGCAACTGCTTGATCCGCAGATTGCGCGCGATCAGCGCGGCGTTGCTCGACTGCGCCAGATACACCAGCGAGACCAAAATCAGCCCGGCGGCTGCCCACACGATCGCGCGGGTGAAACCGATTCTCGGCAGACCATCGAGACGCGCGCCCGTGCTGTTCGACAGGCGCTTGGGAAATTTTTTGATCGTGCGTAATAGGTTCGACAACATAGTATTCACTCGATTGCTAGAATTTTGGTAGCGAGCCCATTGCATCTCCCCTTCTCAAGGGGAGAAACACCCCTCTTTCTTCTCCCGTTAGTAAGGGGAGAAAGAGAGGTCTAAACGCGTTCCGCCACGCGCAATTTGGCGCTGCGCGCGCGGGGGTTTGATAACACTTCAGCCCGCGACGGCTGGCGTGGATGCTTGGTCAAATTCTTCCAGTCAGGATTCGTTTTGAAAAATCTTTTCACGAGGCGGTCCTCGAGCGAATGAAAGGTGATGATCGCCGCGCGCCCGTCCTGCGCGGTCACTCGCGCCAACTGCGGCAAAACGGTTACCACATTTTCTAATTCGCGATTTACCGCGAGGCGTAATGCCTGAAAAGTTTTCGTCGCAGGATGCGTGCGCCCGCGACGCCCGACTGCCTGCTCGATCACGTCCGCCAACGCTTGCGCGCTCGCGATCGGTCGCGCTTCCACAATGCGCCGCGCGATCCTTCGCGAATACGGTTCCTCGCCGTATTCATAAATCAAATTCGCGAGTTCCGTCTCGTCCATTTCATTCACCAGATTCGCCGCGGTGGTGTCGCTCGTCGGGTCCATCCGCATATCGAGCGTGCTGCCGGTGAATGAAAAACCGCGCGCCGGATTCTTGAGTTGAATCGATGACAGTCCCAGGTCGAGCAAGACTCCGTGCGCGGGAATAAAATTCTGGGCGGCGGCTATCGCTTCGATTTGGTTAAAGTTCGCCCGCACCAGCCCTGCGCGACTGCCGAAGGGTTCGAGAGTTTTACGCGCGATGGCTAGTGCTTCCAGGTCCCCGTCCAGTCCGAGCAGTTGTCCATCGGGACCCGACGCTTTCAAAATTTCCGCCGCGTGTCCGCCCGCGCCAACCGTCCCGTCGATGTAACGTCCGCCGCTGCGAGGTGCGAGCGCCTCTATGACTTCTTTCAGCAGTACGGGCGTGTGAGCAGACGGCTCAGCACTCACTCTGATTTTTTAAACATCGCACGGTGCAAGACGTCGCCCATGCGTTCCGAAATCGCGCCCGCGTCCGATTCAAGTTGCGCGTTGGCTTCGTTATAGCGCTGTGGGTTCCAAATTTCGATTCGCCCGAACGCGCCAACAATTAAAGCATCGCCGTTCAATCCGGCGAATTCGCGCAGCGCGGGCGGAATAATAATTCTGCCCTGCTTGTCCGGCGCGTCGTCGATTGCTTTGGCTGATAAAAAGCGCGATAATTGCCGCGCGTCCGCTTTATTGAATCCAAGCTGATCGACTTGACCGGCAATTGCTTCAAATTTCGTCGCGGGGAAAACGAACAGGCACGGATCCAACCCGCGCGTGACGACGACGCTTTCGCCCAACTCTTCGCGCCAGCGCGCGGGCAGCGTCAAACGGCCCTTGTCGTCAATCGCGTGTGAATATTCACCCAAGAACATCTGTTCTAATCTCCCCCACTTGGGGCAAAGATCTTCCAATTCTAGCTAGGTGGTGCCCCACTTTGCCCCATTTTGTGGGAAACTGTCCCACAATTATGCCTTATATTAAGAGGTGTGTCAATAGCGCGCCCCCACCAGTTCGCGCTTTTGCGCGCGTTTTTTAAGGTTGCTTTGGGAACTATCACTGGATGAACCGTCTCGACCTGCTCGACGACTTGCAAGCAGTCGATTTGCGGCTGGAGGAGAACGCCCGCGCTCGGCGTGAAGCGGAGGCGCGCCTTGCGGACAATTCGTCTGTCCGGGCGGCACAGAGCGCGCTGGAGAGTGAATCCCAACGGCTGAATCAGTCACGTGCGCGGCAACGCGCGCTGGAACTCGAAGTGAGCGGCATTGAAGACAAGATCAAGAGTGCCGACGCGCGCCTGTACGGTGGGCGCGTGACCAATCCAAAAGAATTGCGTGGGCTGGAGCAGGATGAACAAATGTTAAAGCGGCACAAGAGCGAGGTGGAGGACCGGCTGATCGAGGCAATGAGCGAAGTGGAAAGCAACGAAGGGAACTTGCAAGCACGGCGACTTGGGTTCGCCAAAATTTCTGCCGAGCATGAGGCAGCCGCGCTACGTGATCGCGAGGCGCTCCACGCGCTTGAGGCAGAAGCGGTCCAATTGAAACGGACGCGCGACGAAATTCGCGCGCGCCTCAGGGATGGCGACTTGAATGTTTACGAAAGTTTGAGGCGCGAGAAAAAAGGGCGCGCGGTCGCGCACATCAACGGGCACGCGTGCGCGGGCTGTGGCTCCGAGGTGCCGAGTGGCTTGCTCTCGCGCGCCCGCGTCGGCGAAGAGTTGGTCTTTTGCAGTAACTGTGGACGGATTCTGATTCCGTAATATTTCTCGTCTGGCGCAAGATTGACGCAGAGAGCGCGGAGTATTTGATTGATTTTTCTCTGTACTCGCGGGAACTCTGCGCCTTGATAGAATCACCGCGCGAGTTCAATCCTCAATCCCCGATCAACCATGAAACTCATTCTTTACACCGACGGCGCATCGCGCGGCAATCCGGGACCCGCGGCGTACGGCGTCGTGCTCACCGATACGCGCGGCAAGATGATCGAGGGGTTTGGAAGAACTTTGGGGCTGGCGAC
>JBBSHK010000081.1:0-9177 GCA_038253185.1 Anaerolineae bacterium
CACATGCGCGCGCTCTTCTTATGCCCGACCCACAAAGACACCCAAAAAAAAACCCACCAAAAAAAATTAAAGGCCGGGGGGGCTAATATTTTTTCGAAAAAACTTTGATAAACCAAAATTGGTCCCCCGCTACTCCTCAGCGGAGGACTCGCATGCACCAAGCAAGAATCTGCCCGCGGTCCTCGACGCGATGTCACTCTGGCGTCTTTCAAAAACACGCGAAGGAAAATTCACATTGTGCATTTGTGAGACAGCATGTCGATAGAATCTTATCTCCGTGCGATGCCAAAAGTCGAACTGCACGTCCATCTCGAAGGATCGATTCGTCCCGAAACGCTGTTGCAACTCGCGCGTCGCCACAATATTTCTCTGCCCGCCGATAGTGTCGAAGGTGTGCGCCGCTGGTACACGTTCACGAATTTCGCGCATTTTGTAGAAATCTACATTACGATTTCAAAATGTTTGCGGACGCCGGACGACATCGAATTGATTACGCGCGAATTTCTCAAAGGTCAGTCGGCGCAAAATGTCGCGCACAGCGAAGTGACCTACACGCCGTACACCATTTTCAATCAATGTGGAATTCCTTTCCGCGAGCAGCTCGACGCGATCAATCGCGCTCGCGCGTGGGCGGATCACGAGCTGGGCGTGACGATGACGCTCACGCTCGACATTGCGCGCAAAGTGCCACCCGAAAGCGGACGCGTGACAGCGGAATGGGCGATTAGCGCGATGGACGACGGCGTGAGCGCGCTCGGGCTGGGCGGCAACGAGATCGGGCATCCGCCCGAAAAACATCGCGCGGCGTTTGAATTGGCGAACGATGCCGGACTCGGGCGCGTGCCGCACGCGGGCGAGATTGGAGGAGCGGAAAGTATCTGGGGCGCGCTGAATGCGCTGCACGCCCAGCGCATCGGACACGGCGTACATTGTCTTCAAGACCCCGCGCTGGTCGCGTATTTGCGCACGCAGCAAATTCCACTCGAAGTGTGTCCGACGAGTAATGTCTGCCTCGGCGTCGCGCTAACGCTGGAACAGCACCCTCTGCCCCGCTTGCTTGCCGAAGGACTCTACCTCACGATCAATTCGGATGACCCGCCAATGTTCAACACCACGTTGAATGATGAATACCTCGCGCTCACAAAAATATTCGGCTTGAGGGTTTCACAGGTTGAGCAATTGTCGTTGAATGCGGTGCGCGCGTCGTTTCTGCCTCCGGCGAAAAAGACCGAACTCGAAAAACATTTCGTGAATGAATTCGCGCGGCTGCAGAATGAGCATCTCTCTGAAAATAGTGCGCCGATGTAAGCCGGATATTCGCTCCAGAAAATCGCGCGTGTTATGCAAAATCCAAAAACTTGCGACAATCTGTCAACAGGATGAATTGCGATGGGCTATTCGAAGCTCTGGTATAATCGCAAACCATAACTTTGCTCAAGGAGATTTTTCTTGAACGTACGCAATTCACGGATGTGGTTCGCCATACTGCTCAGTATCCTGACGCTCACAATCTTGTCCGCGTGCTCCGGTTCACAGAGCGCGACGGGTCCGCAGTCGAAACCAACGACGGGAGCGAATAGACAACCAACCCCCGAGGCGACCGAACTCCCTCCTGCGACCGCGGTACCACCGGCGACCTCGACCCCCGCCGCAAAAGGCAGCGCGGTTGCGCCCGGCTTTAATATTGCCGTGCCCGCCTCCGACGATACCGCCGGCAGCACCGGTTTACATCCCTCGCTCGTGTTCGATGCAACCGATGACCCGATGGTGGCTTTTATGGTGCAGGACCCGAACGGCGACGGTGATCTCACCGACAGCACCGTCTCGTTCACGCGCTGGGACCGCGCGAATGGCATCTGGACAAAGCCTGTTGTGGTCGACACAGTCGATGATATCTTTGGATATTCGCCCGTGCTGCAACTCGCACGCGACGCAAGCAATAACCTGCTCGGAGTCGCTTATCATCGCGCGGAGAATGAAATCGCGCTGGCACTCTCATCGGACAATGGCGCGAGTTGGAAAAAAGAAAATCTGACCAAGCCCGACGACAACGATGTGAACAACCCCGCGCTGGCGATGGCGAATGGAAAAATCCACATCGCTTTTATGGTGGGCGATGAACTGCGGTATCTCACCCGCACCGGCGCGACGGGAGAATTCAAGACCAGCATCGCGCCAGTATTACCCAATGCTTCCTCCGCGTACAGGACTCAGCCGCAAGTCGCCGTCGACAGTACGGGCAAACCCGCACTCGCTTATGTGCTCTCTCCAGCGGATGGCTATAACACACAGGTCGCTTTCTGGCGTCCGAGTGAATCGCGAGCGGTCAAGGTCGCCGACTCGAATAACGTTCAGAACGACGCCGCCTATATCAGCCTCGCGTTCGCGGGGGACAAGCCGCGCATAGCCGTCAATCTGTCGCGCGGTGAAAAGGCGGGCGGACCGATGTACTTTATGGCGTCGGATGATGGAAAAACCTGGAGCGCGCCCGTTCAGATTCCGCAGGATGGCGACGAGTCGATGGAGGGGTTCCTCGCCCTCGCCGCGAACCCGCAAGGCGTTGCCATCACCGCGCCGTCGACCGGTGGGAGTGAGGAGAACGTCAAGTGCGGGCAGCCCAAGCTCGCGCGTTCGACCGACCTCAAAAATTTCAAGACGTGCAGCCCCGATGCCGATCGCAGCAAAGGGCTGAACGCCGGTTATGTCACCGCCGCCTTCGACAGTAAAGGCAAACTGTATCTCGCGTTTCAGAACGTGCAAGCCGGGGGGACTGTGAAATCCGGGCTGATCGTGTGGCGCGAACCGTAGCGCAGGCGTGAATTGGCAAGCGCGACCGCGCGGTATAACTTTGGGCAGAGTCTCGTCGAGAAACTCCGCCCATTTGTTTTATAATGCGAACGCGAATGTTTGTAGAAGCCAGTGTGCACTGAGCAACTTATGAGTACTCATCAAGCCGACGTCGTAATTTGCGGCGCGGGCATAGCTGGGATCGCGGCTGCCTATTATCTCGCGATCAAGCAGCGCGTGAAAAATATTATGCTCGTCGACGAGCGCGCGCCGCTTACCCTGACCAGCGACAAGGGCACAGCCGCCTATCGCAACTGGTTCCCGGGTCCCGACGACGCGATGGTGCGCTTGATGAATCGCTCGATTGATCTGCTGGACGAACTTGCCGACGAGAGCGAAAATTTTTTTCAACTCAATCGACGCGGCTATGTGTTTCTCACCGCGCAGCCCGAAAAAATCGGCGCGCTGAAAAAATCAGCGGAAGAAATTTCGGCGCTGGGCGCCGGTCCGCTGCGAATTCATCACCACGGCGCGGAATATCGTTCCGCGCCGGCGGAAGAATTTCGCGACCAGCCGACCGGAGCCGACCTCGTTTTAAACCGCGAGCTGATCCGGCGCGAGTTTCCCTTTGTGACCAACGATGTGGTCGCGATGCTCCATCTGCGGCGCAGTGGTTTCTTTGACGCCGTGCGCCTCGGCAGCAGGCTGTTGCAGCGGGCGCGAACCATTGGCGGCGTGGAATTGAGACAGGATCGCGTCGAGCGCATCAGCACTCTAGGCGGACGGGTCGATTGCATTCATCTCGCTTCGGGGGATGAAATTCAAACCGGGACGTTTGTGATTGCGGCGGGTCCTTTTCTGAAACAGGTCGCCGCGTTGTTGGATTTAGACTTGCCGGTTTTTTGTGAGCTGCACGCCAAGGTGTCGATCAAGGATACGCGGCGAATTGTGCCGCGCAACGTTCCGCTGATGCTATGGCACGACCCGCTGTATCTGCCGTGGAGTGAATCGGAAAAAAGTGAACTGGAAAAAAATGCGGGCACGCGCCCGCTGTTGCGAAAATTTCCCGGCGGCGTACACTTTCGCCCGCGCGGCGAGGCGGACCATCCACTGTTGCTCGGGTTGTGGACGTACGACATCCAACCGCAAGAACCAATCTTGCCGCCGACCTTCGACCCGCGTCATTCTGAAGTCGTGCTGCGCGGGCTGGCGCGAATGATTCCCGCTTTGTCCGCGTATTTTCGGCAGCCGCACCAAGCGACGATTGACGGTGGTTATTATTGCAAGACGCGCGAGAATCGTCCGCTCATCGGACCTTTGCCGGTGAAAGGCGCGTATGTGCTCGGCGCGCTCTCCGGTTACGGGGTGATGGCTTCACAAGCCGCGGCGGAATTGCTCGCCGCGCACCTCACCGGCGCGGCACTACCCGATTACGCGCGATCCTTTTTGCTCGAGCGTTATGATGATCCGGCGTACCGCGCATTGCTTGAGAATTGGGACCAGCGCTCGGGACAGCTCTGACCAGACAATATATACCTAATGTGCAACTCTTTTTGTCATTTCGAACAAAGTGAGAAATCTCGATGCGCCTCACGCTGAGATTTCTCGTCGCAGACTGCGCTCCTCGAAATGACAGTTGAAAACGCGAATAAGTTGCACATTGCGTAATATATAGAGAATGTACACACCGCGGCACAATCGCGTACGCGATCTCGCACGTCATAGAAATAGACCGTGCCTAATCCACTGATCCTCGGACATCGCGGCGCCAGCCAGCTCGCGCCGGAGAACACGCTGAGCGCGTTCCGCCTCGCGCGTGAGTTGGGCGCGGATGGTGTTGAGTTGGACGTGCAGCTGTCGCGCGACCGCGTGCCGGTGGTGATTCACGATGGCACGCTGGAACGCACGACCGATGGTCACGGCGCGGTGAGCGCGCATACAGTGCTCGAACTGAAACAATTGGACGCGGGCGCGTGGAAAGCTCCGCAATTTCGCGGCGAACGTATTCCCACACTCGCCGAAGTTTTCGAAGTGTTGTCCGACTGGCTCGTCCCCACTGCCCCGCGCGGCGCGCCGCGCGGACTGATCAATGTCGAGCTCAAGAGCAACGGAATTTTCACGGACGGGCTAGAACGCGAAGTCGTGAACCTGATCGCGCAAAAGAACGCTCACGCGTATGTCCTCGTCTCCTCGTTCAATCCCCTGATGTTGCAGCGCGTAAAAGCAATGGACCCGCGGCTCAAGCGCGGGCTGCTCTATTCGCCCGAGCAGCCCGCGTATCTCAGTCGCGCGTGGCTGCGCTTGCTGGTCGCGCCGCACGCACTGCATCCGAAACATACGATGATCGATTACGATTATGCAGAATGGGCGCGCGCGCGGCGGTATGCGATAAATACCTGGACGGTGGATGAACCGGCGGAAGCGGCGCGGCTGGCGAACCTTAAGGTGAACGCGATCATTACGAATCAACCCGATCTCATTCGCCGCGCAATTGAAGCGACGCCGCGACAAGAGCCGGACCGCACGCCCAAGCCCCCACCGGTCAATAAACTCCGTACCGCGTTGGAAAAGTACGCCGAACGATTGGCACACGTACTCGTCGATTCCGCGAACGAATAATCAACGGTTCTACGCGTCATCTCACCACTCGCGAATGATGCCGGTCGTTTTTATCAGCTCACCCGATTTGTGGAAGCACCGCCGCCGCGGTAAACATCCCGCCGTCCCGGATCGGCTCGAATGGACTTTTGAATTACTCTCGGCGTACGGCGCGTTTGACGGACCCAATGTAAAATTGCTCGCGCCGCGCGTCGGGAGCGCGGATGAGCTGGCGCGATTTCACACGCGCGACTACATCCGCGCAGTCAAGGCATTCAGCGAAATGGCAGAGCGCGAATTGAACCCGCGTCCGCCGCACGCCTCGATGTACGGTTTTGGCAACGGCGACAATCCGATTTTCGCGGGAATGTGCGAGGGCGCGAGTTTGCGCGCGGGCGGCGCGTTGCAAGCGGTGGAATTAATTTTGCGCGGCGAGGCACGAACCGTTTTTCATTACGCGGGAGGACAACACCACGCGCGTCCCGCGCAAACTTCCGGCTTTTGTATTTTCAATGATGCCGCGCTCGCGTGTTTCGCTTTCGCCGATCGCGGTTGGCGCGTGGCGTACATAGATATTGATGCGCATCACGGCGACGGCGTGCAAGCCGCGTTTTACGACACCGCTCAGGTGCTGACAATTTCGATCCACGAATCGGGCAAGACGCTTTATCCCGGCAGCGGCTTTACATCTGAATGTGGCAGCGGCACGGGCGCGGGTTACAGTGTGAACCTGCCCTTGCTCGCCGGCACGACCGATGAAATTTACCTCGAAGGTTTTCACGCGCTGGTGCCGCGACTCGTGCGCGCGTACCAGCCCGATGTGCTCGTGACGGAACTCGGCGCGGACGGGCACTGGCGCGATCCATTGACACATCTCAAGCTGACGACGCGCGCCTACATTGAAATCGCGCGCACGCTGCGTTCGTTCGACTTGCCGTGGCTGGCGCTCGGCGGAGGTGGTTACGATCCGCTCGCGACCACGCGTGTGTGGACACTGCTGTTTGGAAAAATGATTGACAAAGAATTTAGCAATGAGTTGCCGCAAGCCTTCACACAAAAGCGCGGTGGTGATTACTTGCGCGACCGCGTGCCGCCGCAGGTGAGTGAGGAAATAGAAACGCGCGCTCACTTGGAACTGAACGCGCGCTTGGACGAACTCTCTGAGCTAATTCCTTTTTGGAATAAATAACTTGGTTGATGCCCTCTTACGCTCTGCTCGGCGCGCTGCTCAAGTGACGCAGTACAAAAAACACCGCCCACGAGGAAACGAAAGCGAGCAGCGCGATGGCGAGCAGCGCGAACAATTGCGCCTCGATCTGACCGGGCGAATCGGGCACAAAGCCCGGCGACGCAAGAATTCCGGTCACGCCCTGCCCAGACACGCCGAGAAAATTATTCGTGCCGGTCTTGTTCCAGCCGACGCCGTACTGACCATCCGCGAAAACCGCGAGTGCGATCACGCCCCATGCGCCCGCCACGCCAAAGGTGGACACGATCAGCCCCTCGTCATCAACGCGCATCCAGCGGTCCACCACATACGTCGTCAGTGGTAATAACAAACCCGCCACACCACCAATCGCCAACGCCGCCCAACTCGGGACGAACGGAAGTGACGCCGCGACCGCCACGATTCCTGCGACCGCGCCGCGCGCCGCGAGCATGGGCGCGGGCTCACCGGAAACAAACCAGCCATACAGCGTCGCCAGCAACAGTCCCCCCGTCGCCGCGTTGATCAGGTTGAACAAGATTTGCGCGGTGGGAGAATTTTTCGCGAGAAACGGATCGCCGAGCGTCTGCGCCGCCATTCCGATGAGGAACAGGAACGCGCCGAGAATCATCAGCAGCGGCAAATGCGCGGACGGAAATTCTGGAATATTCGCGGCGGTGGTGACCTCGGTATGCCGGCGCAAGCCAAAACCCAGCAGCGCGCCCAGCGCGGCGAATCCGCCAAAGATAAAGAGCACCGCGCTGCCGCCAAAATCAACCGCACCGTGACCAATCCTCAACGTGTTACCCAGTTGAGAAAGCCAGCCACCGCCCCACATCCAATTGCCCGCGAGGGGATAAAAGAAAACCGCGAGCACAATCGCGCCAATCAGCAACACGCGTGAGCGCACTCGCGCCGCCAGCGCGAGAATCGGCAGCAACACCGCAGTGCTCGCCAGCGCGGCGTGAAAGAGATAGATATTCATGAGATCATCGTTGGTCGGAATAATGTTTACGCCGAATCCGCTCAACCCCATAATTCCCCAACCCGTGCCCAACACGACGTCGAGCGGTGACCACTCGCGCACCAGCGTTCTCAAGCCCGCGGCGTTATTCACCAAGCCCACGCCGCCAAATTGGAAAGCGAAACCCGCGAGTCCATAAAAGAGCAGCACCACCGCGAACGCAATCATCGCGACCGTCACCGCACGCGCCACACGACGCTCTTCGAACGCGCCGGCAGCGATGAGCAAGACGCCGACGGGAATCAGGTAGACCAGAAGTGAATTCAAAGAGGTTGACCTTTGACAGACGAATCGCGAATCGTCTACTTGAGGCTCAGCGCGAAGAACAGCGCGATGTCACGATTCGAATAATACTGATCGTTGTAACCGCAAAAGCTAAAGCCATGCGTTTGGAACAGCGCGGACGCCGGATAGTTTTTGGTTGAGACCGCGACCATAACGCTGGCGGCATCGCGCACCAGTGCCCAGTGCAGGACAGCTCGTAGGAGTTCACTCGCAATCCCGCGGCGGCGGCGGTCGGCTCTGACGATCAGGTGATTGACCCGGGCGATCTGCTCCCAGGGATTGAGTGTCGCGTCGACAAAGCCGGAAATCTCGTCGCCGTCGGAAGCGACCATAAAACATTCCCCTCGCTCGAAATTTTCGTGCAGCGCTCCGCGCGACCATTCATCCAGCGTCAGCGGCACGCGCATCGCTCTGGGCAAGCGCGTGACTCGAAACCCAACACTAATCTTGCCATCGCCGCGCGCCGTTTCCATTTGCCAGACGTAATCCGTATCGTAAGAGGGGTCGAGCGTGTCGCAGCTTTCGAGGTCGCGCGCCTGAGCAGCTCGAATAATCATTTGAATGAAACAGTCTGCCGGTACACAAACAGTAGGGGCAATCGCGCGTGCGAACCGCCTGCATTGCCCCTACTGGTTTCTGACGTTAAGCGCGCGCACTAGCGAAGCGCCTGTTCGGTCTCTTTGTCGAAAATGTGAATCTTGTTGGTGTCAAAGGCGAGGTCGGTCTTGGCGCCGGCGCTGGCGCGACTGCGCGGGTCGACTCGCGCGACGAACGGTTGATCGCCCGCGACCATATGCAAGAAAATCTCGCTGCCCATCGGCTCGACCACTTCGGTCGTCGCCTGCAATGCGCCGCCTTCGATTCCCGGTGGAGTGTACGAGCGATCGTGAATGTCTTCAGGACGAATGCCGAGCACGACCGGCTTCCCGATCGCCGACTTTAACTTTTCGCGCGAGTCGGCGGGCGCGGGCACCTGAAACGCGCCGGTGTCCATCATCACCTGCCCATCCATCTGCTTCGGGGTCGCGTTGAAAAAGTTCATGGCAGGGCTGCCGATGAAACCGGCGACAAAAACGTTGGTGGGATGATCATACAATTCTTGCGGCGTGCCGATCTGCTGCAGGATGCCATCCTTCATCACGGCGATGCGCGTCGCCATCGTCATCGCTTCGACCTGATCATGCGTGACGTAAATAAAAGTGGTGCCGAGGCGCTGATGCAGTTTGGAAATACCGGCGCGGGTTTCGACGCGCAGCTTGGCATCCAGGTTCGACAA
>JBBSHK010000082.1:0-9039 GCA_038253185.1 Anaerolineae bacterium
CAGAACATTCCCATGAAGCCGATCAAAACGAGAATGAGCCATACCGGTGGGAGTGACAGCAGCCCGATCGGCGCATAGAGCGCCATCGCGCGATCGCGGTCTTCATAGGTGCGAGCGCGATTCGTTCGGAGGTCAAAGATTTTGCGGATGCTGAGAAAGACGGCGCGCGTGATCGCATCGTTCGCGCTGCGCGGCAGGACAAAAGTTTGGATCGCAGAAAAGATGGTACGGACGACGATCGCCAGCCCGATGAGAAAAATAAGAATGTGCAAGAGTGTGGATGCTGTCACGTCGCGTTTTCAAAAACGTATTTGATCTCGCCGAACGAGTCGGCGGGGAAAATGTAAATCCAGCGCACGGGCGCGTCGCTTTCATTGCGGATGCCGTGAATCGCGCTACCCGGAATAAAAATCGCGGTGCCCGCTTCCACTACTTGCTCCTCCTCTTCAAACATCATCACGCCGGTACCTTCCGTGATGTAGTACACTTCGGGTTGCGCGTGTCGATGCCGCGCCAACTTTTCGCCGGGCATTATCTCGCCCAAGCCGACGGTCAGCGCGCTACTGTCGGTGATGTCGTCGCTGATGAGCGTCTTCCAATGCACGCGCCCGCGCGTGGCGATAAGGTCTTGCGACCACGTTTCCCAATCGCGATCAGACCCTTGAATAACTACAGGAGTAGAATTCAATGAGTGGCTCCTCGGCTAAGCTATCTTGTTACTCTTTTCGAGGTTATGTCTCGCGCAGAGTAGCTGAACGTTTTTAGCAGTAATCGATGTTCCCCCTTTGGAGAATGGCAAGACATGGTCAAAGTGCAATTCGTTTTTCGCATCGCCATTTGGGATGTGCCACTTTAGGATTTTGAAAAAAGCCGAAGATTTGGGAAGACTCATCGCTAGTCATTCATTATTCAATGCCTACATCGAAAACCACGCGCACTTCCGGCAGATTCACAAATGATTCGCGCAATTCCGCGGGCGCGTGATCGACAATATACTGCAGTACCTCGCGCGCTTCGGCACGGAACTCGGTCTCTTTCGACTCATCGCCGCGCAGGGATTCGATCTCGCCCAGGGTGAATGAAATGCGCCAGAGCGCCTCGCGCTCCGGAAGCGCCTCAGCCGCTGCGCGCGCTTGCAGCAAGATTTCTTGCGCCTCGTCGGGGCGTCCCAGCGCCAGCAGCGCCTTTCCTTTCAAGTAGAGTCCTGCGCCCACAAATATTTGTACGCCCGCCCGCCGCAGCAACCGCGTCAATTCGTCGGTGATGGCAATCACGCGCGCATATTCCTTTCTGGCAAGCTCGAACTCTGCCTCAATCACCAGCGCGAAGAAAGGTTCAGGTCCAGCATCCTTCTCAGTGTTGGCTCCGGAGAGGCTTTCCTTCAACTTGGCTTCGGCAGCGGAAAAGTTTCCGGCGCGGAACTCGAGGTCGGCGAGCAGCGCGAGAGTGTATCCGGTCAAAGGCGGAAATTGTTGCTCGGCTTCTCTCAGCGCGCGCTGGCAATGCTCGAACCCGCGCTGGACTTGACCAAGTCGTCCATAAATCAGCCCCTTCATGGCATGCCCCTCGATTAAGGCGTACCACGAACGGATCGCCTCGCCGCGCCGCGCGCACTCTTCGAAAGCCCGGAGACTAGCACCATAATCTCCGCGCTCTAAACTCATGTAGCCGATTACCATTTCGCTATAGGCAATGCCCCAGCTATTGTCGATCGCTTGACTGATGCGGAGGGCTTCTTCTATCTCTGCCTTAGCGTGGTCAAAGTCTCCCCCAAGGAACAACATCGTCGCGGCAGTGAAATGGTTGTCGGCAAGCATCGCGCGATTCTCGAAGGCGCGCCACAATGCGCGCGACTCTTCGAGCGCTGCCCTTGCCTCCTGGTTCTTAGCCAATCCCAGATAAACGCGCGCCAGATCGTTCAGCGTGTATGCCATCTGCTCGCGCAAGTTGAACTCACGCGCGCGCATCAGCGACTGTTCGCCATAGTGCGCCGCCTCGGCCGCGCGACTGAGATTATAGTTGAGCAGCATCAAGTTCCACAAAATTTTTGCTTCTGCCGCGTGATCGCCCAACTCGCGCGCCATTGCGAGCGCTTGCGTCGCGAGAGCTTGGGCACGTTCGGCGTCATATACCGAACTGGTGATGGAATGGAGGGTGGCGCGCGCAACCAGCGCCCCCAACTCCATCTCGCGATCTTTCCGTTGCCGCGCATGGGTTTCCATCGCCTCATAGTTGGCGAGCGCCTCCGTGTGACGGTTGCTCAGTTCGAGTGTCCGCCCACGCTTGAGATAAAGCTCGGTGAGTTGCTCGCTGGTACTGTCAACGCGCTCGGCGACCTCCAACGCGAGGTTGTATTCAATCAATGCTTCGGCTTGGGCATAAATGCGCGCCGCCGCGTCGCCCGCCATGAGCGCGTAATAAAACGTTCGCTCATCATCGCCCGCTTGATGATAGTGCTGCGCAAGAATCGCCGCATAGGGATCGAGTTGCGCGCCATAGATCTGTTCGTACGCGACCGCGACGCGGCGGTGAATCTCGCGGCGTTTTTTGAGCAACAGCGATTCGTAGGCGGAGTCTTGCGTCAGCGCGTGCTTGAAAAGATACGCCACTTCGGGTTCGTCCAAGCGGCGCACCAACTGCGCGTTCTCGATTCTCGCCAACTGTTCCTCGACGCTCATTGGGATTCGGGTACGGATTGAACCAGCGCGCGCACACGCGACGAAGCAAGGAACGACGCGCGTAGTTGGGGCGAACCCGCGTGTTCGGCGATAAAATAAATAATCTCGCGCGCTTGCTCCAAGAGCAATTCCGCTTGCGCGTAATTCCCGCGCGAGGATTCCGCTTTGGCGAGCGTGGCGAGAATCTGCCAGTGGACGCGTCGCGCGCCGGTGCGTTCGGCAATCGCGTGCGCTTGCAACAAAAGCGCGTGTGCCTGATCGCTTTCGCCCAGACCTTGCAGCGCCAACGCTTTGAGATGCAGCGCCTCCGCCAGAAAAGTTCGCTGCTGCCGTTTTTCAAATTCCGCCAGCAGTTCATCCATCACCTGAATCGCGCGGGCGTACTCGCGTTGCGCGAGCGCAAGCTCCGCTGCGGCGAAAAAAAGGACCGGTGCGCCGAGCGGAAACATTTTGTTAAAGCTCGCTGTGATAGAGGTGACATCAATCGCGCGAAACGACTCTTCGGCGGCGGCGACGTTATTATCCAACAAATAGAGTCGCGTAAGTAGCGCAGAGAACCAGTCTTGTCCCGCTCGAATGTCGGTTCGCGCGCGACTCTGCGCCACGCGCGCGAGTTCCAGTCCGTGCGCGACTTCACCCAAATTCGCGAAAACCCAGGCGAATTGACCGTTGACACTCGTGCCCGGTCCCGCAAATTCACCTTGCTCACTGGTCGGGAGCGCGCGTTCCAAACGTTTCAGCGCCTCGCCAAATTCCCCCCGCTCGACAAAAATAAAACTGCTGACAAAGCCGCTAAATCCCTGCGCTGTCAGATTGCCGATGGCTCGACCGATCTCCGATGCCTCTTCCAATCCCGCCAGCGCTTGCTCATACTGGGCGCGCATAAAGTAGAGCATTGCGAGACCGGAAAGATTTTCGGCGAGCATGGGTTGATTGTCCAGCTCGCGCCAGAGCGCCGCCGCCTCCGTCCGCGCGGCGACCGCGCGCTCCATTTCACCCAAATACGCGTACGCGACAAAAATGTCGTGCAGCGAGTACGCCAATTGTTCGCGCAGCCCCAGCTCGCGGGCGAGCGCGATCGAGTGTTCGCCAGCCGCGACCGCCGCGCCCGCGTCGCCGCCGCTGTAAATATTCATCAGCACAATGTTCCACAAAATCTTTGCCTCGGCGCGGCGGTCGCCCAACTCGCGCGCGAGCGCCAGCGCCTGATCGGAAAGAATTTGCGCCTGCGCTGGATCGTGCGATGAAGTGGGGATGGAACGGAGCGTCGCGCGCGCCATTAACGATTCGAGTTCAATCGAACGATCGTGCCGCTCACGCGCCACCTCTGCCATCTCGTGGTAATTCTGCAGCGCGTCGTAAAAGCGGCTGCTCAGTTCCAGCGCGCGCCCACGCCCAATGTACAAATGAATCACGCGCGCCGCGTCAATTCGCCATCGCCGCGCGACCTGGAGCGCAAGCGTATATTGCGCGATTGCCTCTGCGGTGGCATACACGCGCGCTGCGGCGTCGCCCGCGCGCGTCGCGTACTCTAAAGTTTTGGCGTCATCGCCTGCCTCGGCGTAATGCTGCGCCAGGAGCGCGGCGTTTTCGGTGAGACGCTCCGCGTAAATTTTTTCGTAGGCTTGCGCGACGCGGCGGTGAATCTCGCGTCGGGTTTTCAATAGAAGCGACTCGTACGCAGTCTCTTGCGTCAGCGCGTGCTTGAAGAGATAGGCGAGGTCAGAGTCGTCGAGACGCCGCACGAGCTGCGCGCTCTCGATTTGCGCGAGTTGCGCGGCGAGATCTTTTTTTTGTGAGGCGCGCGAGCTGCGCCGCCTGGCAGAACTGGGCTTGGGCATCGATGGATTCGAAATTGTTAGTCGGCTCCCATCACCGCGTGGACGCGCGGCTGCTGCCAGAACGATTCGCGCAGCGTGGGATCGGAAAGTTGAGCGGCGATGAATTGAATTATTTCACGCGCCGGCGCGCGCAATTTTTCCACAGCGTCGAGATTCCCACGCGCGGCTTCCAGCGCGCTCAATGCGCCATAAATTTGCCAGAGCATACGCTTGGAGCCTAAAGCCTCGGCGTGTGTTCGCGCGGCGGTTAGAATTTCCTGCGCGTGATCCGATTCACGCTGCGCCAGCAAAGCTTGACCTTTCAAGTACAGCGCGTCCGTGATCCACGGTTGAAAGTTCACTTTGTGCAGCAAGGCAAGAAGCTCATCCATAGTTTGCACTGCGCGTCTATAGTCGTGCGTGGCGAGCGCGAATTCGCCTTCTGCCAAGCCGACATGCACCGGCGAAAGCAAACTGCCCTCTTGGATCAAGCCCGCGTGACTGTCGGTCAACGCGCGGCGTGCGCGTGCGACATCGCCCTGCAAGAGATACAAGCGCGCCAGCATCGCCTGCGCCCACGGTCGCAGCAGCGGAAATTGATTCGCCGCGACGGATGCCTGCTGCGCCAATTCCAGCCCCCGCTCCACAGCGCCAACATTTCCGTAGGCGAATGCCAGATCCGCGCGCGTGCCAATTAGAACGGCGGGATTCTTGGATTGTTCGGCAAACTCGATGGCGGATTCCATTATCTCGATGGCGCGTTGATATTCCCCAAGTTCCAGATAGACGTTGCCGACCATAAAGCGATTGTGGGCTTGACCCCAAGTATTGCCGATGGACTCGCTCAGCCCAAAGCCTTCTTCGGAAAAGCGAATTGCCTGAGCGTAATCACCTGTCGTCAGGCAAGCGAGGACCATATTGCCGAGGTTGTCAGTGAGCATCGGCATATTACCGAGTTCGCGCCACAAGCTCCGTGACTCTTCCAGCGCCGCAAAAGCGCGCGCCGTCTGACCGGACGTACCATAAGCACTCGCCAGATCGTTCAGCGTAAAAGCCAACTGTTCACGCCGCCCGAGTTCGCGCGCGAGCGCGGCGGATTGTTCTCCATATACCAAGGCTTGTTGCCTCTCGCCACCGCCGTACATATCTGATAACATCAGAGTCCAAAGAATGGTGGCTTCGGCTGCGCGATCGCCCAGCTCACGCGCGAGTGTCGAGGCGTGCTCGGAAAAAAGTCGCGCCTGAGGCGGGTTATGGAGAGGACTCGGCACCGCGTAAAGTTTCGCCTGCTCCATCAGCGCCGCCAAAGTCAACGGAGGATCGCCGCGCATCTCGCCCGCGCGCTGCATCGTTTGATAATTCGCCAACGCTTCCTCAAAGCGCCCACTCAGTTCCAAGGTGCGCCCGCGCCGCTGATAGAGATGCGCCACTTGAGTCGCATCGAGCTTAAGCTGTGAGGCGAGATGGAGGGCGCGCGCATAATGCGCGAGCGCCTCGGCGTTGGCATAGACGCGCGCCGCGCGATCCCCGGCGATCATCGAATACTGAAAGGATTTCGCGGCATCATCCGCCTCGCTGTAATGCTGGGCGAGCCGCGCCGCGTAGTCCTCCAGTTGATCGGGATAAAGTTGTTCAATGCTGTGCGCCACCCGCAAGTGAATCTAGCGCCGTTTTTTCACGAGCAGCGATTCGTACGCGGTCTCTTGGGTCAGCGCGTGTTTGAAGAGATACGCCAAGTCTTCTTCGGGCGCTGGGCGCACGAGTTGCGCGTTGACCAGATCTGTGAGCGACTGGTCAAGACCTTTCGCGCGCGCTCGTACTTTTTGCACGGCGCGACGTTTAGTCGATTTTGATTTCGTTTTCATTCAGAATTATTTTCTCAACCAGTGCAGGATCGTGCTGCCATCGGTAAAGCCGAGCGGCGTGAGCGAGCCTAATGTAAAGATCACAAAATTGTCGAACAAGAAAAACAACGCGAGCAGCCAGAGTATGCCGCCTGCTGACGAGAGCGCGAACGCGATGAATGCTGAAATGATTGAGAGTACGAAACTGCCAATCGGACCGCCGAGCGCGCGTTGAATGTGAATGCGCGCGGGCAGTTGTTTTTCGTCGGGTGGATAAAGTGAATTGCTCAGCAATCCCATAAAGCCGAAACGGACGCCACTCATTGGATGACCTGTGCTGCGCGCGGCGAACGCGTGTCCTAATTGATGCCAAGTATCTGCGAGCCAGTGCAGCACTACAGCCATCAAACTGCCGACGATGGCTGTAGTGAATGAATGATTGAAAAGTGCAACTCCGATTGCACTCAGCACGATAAATAGTACAACTGAACCGACGATCGCAAGTGGAATGACGGTGAGTTGCAAACCTGCAACTTTACCGAGATGGTATTCGTTAGCACCCATACTCATTCGCGCACCAATGCTCCGAGTTCTGCAAGAGCGCGACGCGTTTCATTCAACTCGCGCGCCAGTCCTGATGCTTGAAATTGCGCGGTGGCTTGTTCAAAATGTCCACGCGCGGATTCCACATCGCCGCGTTCGAGCAAAACTTTTCCCCACGCGACGTGTGTGCGCGCGGCTTCAAGCACCGCGTTACCCTCTTCAAACAAGCGCAAACTTTTCGCGAGATGCTGTTCCGCTTCGTCCCACTGTGGCGGATGGAGCGCGACGAGTGCCTCCGCCCAGGTTCGCCGCGCTAGTGCCTCCGCAAAATTACCGTCAACCCTTCTCGCAAAATTCACCGCGGCTTGCGCCAGTGATAGTGCCTCGGCGATTTGTCCCGCGTTGAGCGCCATCTCCGCTTTGATCGCGGCGAGCCAATCGTCAATGAGATAATGGCCCCCATTTGCTTGAGAGATTGCTTCGGCTCGTGCCAGACTCCGACGCGCGGCGTCGTGCTCACCCAGGCGACTCTCCGCCCAGGCTTGCGTCGCAAACGCGCTGTAGGTCGGCAGCATGTTTCCCAAAGCAAGTCCGCTTTGTACATCGGCGCGGCTCGCCTCGAGCATCTTTTCAAAATCACCACCCATCAGATGCACCAACGCCATGAGAGGGTACAGAATCGAAGCACCACTCTGATGATTCAATTCTTGCGCGCGTGCTAGCGCGTGCTCCGCTTGCGCGACACCGGCCCGATAGTCGCCGCGCGCGGCGAGCGCGATGCTGAGCAGTGCCACGCTCACAGTCCATTCCGTCCAATTGCCCCTTTGCTCGAACGGTGCCAACGATTGCTCCAGCATTGACTGAGCTTGAACGAGTTCCCCTTGCCACACGAAATTTCGCCCCATCAAGCCGGAAGCGAGCGCGCCCAGTTCTTCATCCTGCAACTCTTGCGCGATGGGTAACACCTGCCGAACAGTTGCGAGCGCCTCACGTCGTCGCATACGATAAAAATGCATACGCCCGATCCAATACTGCACCTGCGCGCGGCGCAATCGGTCTATCGGCGAAGTCGCATTTGCACGGAGCAAACTCTCGACCAGTGGTTCGGCTTCACGCAGGCTCGCCAGGTTCCGTTCGGGGTTTGCCGATGCGAATGAAACAGCAGCTCGCTTGATAATTGTGTCAATGCGCCTGCGCCGATTTTCGTCATTGTCGGGCAGGCGCGAGAGAGCCTCAAGCGCATCAGCATAGTGTGCTTCGGCTTCGGGAATAGCACTCAGACGATGTGCGCGATCGCCTGCACGGATGGCGTACTCGACCAGTTTCTCGTCGTTACCCGCTTGCGCGAAATGATGGGCGAGCAATGAAGCAAACTCGTCGAGCCGATCCGAGTACAAATTTTCATACGCTTCCGCGACCTGGTGATGAATCTCACGTCGGGTTTTTAGCAGCAGCGATTCGTACGCGGTCTCTTGGGTGAGCGCGTGTTTGAAAAGATACGCGAGTTCGGCATCGGGGAGGCGGCGCACGAGCTGCGCGTTTTCGATTTGGGCGAGTTGGGTATCGAGAGACATGCCGATAGTCTTGTCAAAAATGCTCGGAGGCAAACGCTTCAAAGTGATCGCGCAACGTGTGAGAGGGTAATGATGCAGCGACGCGACGCGCGACCGTGCGCGCTTCTGCCGACAGTGTATCATCCGCTTCGACGCTGAGGCGCGCCGCGGCGGCGCGCAGGAATGCAGCGGGATCGCCCAACCGCCGCGCTCGTTTCACGGCGGCGCGCAAGTCAACCAGTCCCTTCCTCTTTCGCCCCATGCCCGCCAGCGCTTGACCGCGCGCCTGCTGACCAGCCGACAAATATTTCACGCGACCGCTGGCGCGGCTGCGCGTGATAGTTTCTTCGGCGGCGGCGAATGCCTCATCCCAATTTTCCTGTACGAGGGCGAGTTCGGCGCGCGCCTGAGCAAAACGCAACCCCCACAACCAACCGTGGGCGCCTTTGCCGAGTTCCACCTGCTCAGCCACTTCCGGCACAAGCCGCGCCACGCGACCCGGCTCCTGGCGGCGCGCATAGTTGAACAACAGATCAATTTCGGCGCTCACCACGGGCCCGATAAAATTCGAGGCGCGTGCCATTTCGCGGGCTTCTTCCGC
>JBBSHK010000083.1:0-9034 GCA_038253185.1 Anaerolineae bacterium
AGAAAATTTTGCGCCGCGATGCGCGCGCGGGCTGCCCGCGCGCGCATCGCCCTTTCCATTCTGGGCTGCACGATGCTCGGCGAGCACTTTACGCACCGCGTCCTGGGCGGGCGCGGGATCGACCAGAAAGGCGCGCGCTTCGGTCTCGTCGAACGACAAGCTAATCTGGATTGTGGAACGGGTCTGAATGTCCATCGAATTCCTCCTCTAAAATTTCCGCTTGGTCGGCGGCTTCTATGTGCTCAATCAGTTCATCGTCGGAGCGACCGTACACATCGTCGAACGGACCGCTGCCGTCGAAAACCGTTTCAACCGGTACATTCCAGTGATGCCCATACACGCCGACACGCAGCGCGATCTCTGGCAGTTCGGTGTCGAGCTTGCCGATGACGGCGTAAAAGCGCAAGCCCTGTTCGTCGGCATCGTCGGTGGATGAAAAGAAGGCGTCCATTGTGTTGTGCGAGTGCAGGTCGAGCACGGCGGCGGGCGTGTCGCCGAATTCGACCGAGACCGCGGTGACGTGCTGTGACGGCATCGCGCAGCGCCAGGTAGACCCGAATTGTTCTGCCGCGCGGTTGTAGCTGAATTGATAGAGCGCTTCGTTCGGCAGGTGCTGGCGCGCGCTCATGAGGACGGAGTGGAGAAAGCGATCCGAGATGCGCGGCACTTTCAGACGCGCGTACGGCTCGACCGCCGCGCATCCGTGCAGAGTCGCGTACGCGATCGGGACCAGCGCTTCGAGCCGCGAGTCTTCGGCTCGAATGAAAAGCCCGTTGCCCGCGAGCACGTACTCGTATCCGAGCGCGGTGATCGGAGGCAGGATGTTAGATTCGGCGCAAAGGACTTGGACGATTTTCATTTCGTTGGCTGAGTAATCTCAGCATCCATCATCTCTCTGCGCGCTTTTCCCATCCGCTCCGCTTGCTCGCGTTCGGCTCGGTCGTAGAGAATCAGGTCGAGCAGGTCGAGCAGAAAATCTATCAGCCGGTTCATTTCTTCTCGCTCACATCCAGTGCGGCTAAAACTGTTTGCGCATCCACCAACAGCGCAATGCGCGCGTTTGCCGCATCCAGTTTCTCGCGCAAATCCGCAATCTGTGCCTCTTTGGTCTCGTAATTCATTATTCATCTCCATACATCTCATTCACATCAGCCCTTCGGGAAAGAGCAGCGTGGTCGCGACGACATAGCCCGGCTGCGGATAATCAATCACTCCAAGAGAGCGCAGCGATCCCAAATTGTTGGTGTAGCCGCTCGACGTCGCGCTTTGTCCCGCACGCGCCGCGAGGTCCGTCTTTTCGACCGGGTGAGGATAATCAGCAATCACTTCTTTCAGAATCGCCGCTTTCGGTCGCGAGAGTTTTCCGTACCAGGCATTGTGCAAGTCGTCGAGTGATTCAATGCGCACAACCGGATTCGCGCGGGCGCGACCCTCTTCCGTCAACGCAAGTTTGCCCGGCGCCGGATAAGTGACGAGTTGGAGCGTACGGAGTCGACCGAGGTTATTGGTGTAGCCCGACGAACTGGGCGATTGACCGGCAAACACCGCGACGTTGCTTTTCTCGATGATCGCGATGCCCAGCGATTCCAATGTCGCGAGCGCGTCCAGAATGCGCTGCTGTGGCGCCGTGATCGCGGTGTCGCCTTCGCCAATCTCGCGCACCGCGTGCGCATCCGCCGCAGTCGGGATCGACACCGGCAGAACACGGGGCGTCGAAACGGACATCGCTCGCGGCGGTGCGCTCTTGACCTGCAAGAGCGCGGTTTTCACACTGCGCAGTTCGTCGGTGATCGGCGACAAGACTTCGCCAATGCGTGTTGGGAACGGTGTGAGCAATTCGTCGAGACGCTCGAGCGCCGCTTCGAGTCGCGGCAATTGCCCGTTGAGCACCGGTCGCTCGATGTATTCAACCTTCACTTCAGGCGGCGCCACTCGCATTTGTACCGGTCGTGCCAGCAGTTCGCGTTCCTTTTGCGCGAGTTTCTGGCGCAAATCGTTCGCCTCGCGCTGCGCTGCGCCGAGCACATCTTTTTCTTCTTGTGCTTGCGCCGGCAGATCGCCAATCTGTTCGAGCAAGGACTGCACCATGTCCGATGCTTTGGGTACCGCGAAACTTTTGCGTCCGGACTGCGGCTTGCCGCTCGCGGGTGCATCGGCGATAAAATGCACGACCCCGCGGTCGGCGGTCACCAACGCCTGACCGAACGCATACCATTCTCCCGGCACGAGATCGCGCAGCGCGGTGTATTCCGCCGATTTGAGACCGAGCATGTCGCCGGCGCGCTTTTGGTCGAGATCAAGCCACGTGCCGCCGATAAAGACATTCTTTGCGTCGGCGATCGCATCCTTATCAATCTTGCTAAAGCGCTGCGTGGCGACGAGCTCGGCGTACTCGCGTTTGCGCCCCTGACTCATCATATTGACCACCGGCTTGCGCGAGGGCACATCACCTTTCTCCGGACAATAGATGTGCGCCTCGTCGAGCATGATCAGCATCGGATGCCACAAGGGTTTCGGCGTGTTCAAGAGTTCGGACAAAAAGACACCGACGTACTCGCGGCGTGCATCCAGGTCCAAATCGTAGAGGTTGATCACCGCGGAGATTTGCAATTCCGCGAGGCGCCGCGCCAGGAGACTCGCGGTCGCGACCGCGATGGGCAGATCGCGTCCGTCGCCCACGAGCAGGACATCCGCCACGGTGCGCAGCGTCGGGAATTCGTCTTCGTGGTCGAGGATGATGGTCTGCACCAATCCGGCGGCGCGCTCCGCGATCAAGCGAATCAGCGTCGACTTGCCCTGACCGCTGGAGGCTTCGAAGAGCGCGCGGGTATCCACGAGCTTGTGTAAATCCAAATAGACCGGCTTGTGTTCGTCGACCGTTTCGCCAATGCGAATCGTGTACTTGTTCATTGCGATTCCTCTGGCTTGTTCTCATCGAGCCAGTGCCGCCACGGATCCGCCTCGGGCGACTCGCTGGTGATCGACTCGTCCACTGAGGGTGTAGTCGCGTCGCTCGTCTCGGCAACTGGCGGCTCCAACTCACTCGGCTCTGCAGGAACTCTCACAAAAAGCGCCTTCAACGGATCGACCGCCGCACTCGCGGAATCTGGAGCACTCTCTTGTACGAAATCCTGCGGATTCTCCCGCTTGTAATCTTGAAATCGCTCGCGAGCTCTCTCATGTACGGCTTCGTGCTTTGACCATTGCCCCATTCCGATATCGCGCCCACATATTTTGCAATGCATCTTTGGGTGCGTTCTCGATTTCGGCTTCGGCTTCGGCTTCGGCTTCGGCGGGACCCCGCTGCGCCGCGGGGGAATGGTCAAAGCCCCCTCCAGCGCACTGCTTGGCTGAAACAGTCGATCAAAGTCGTTCTCTGGCGGCTGAAGCACGGAGACTGCTTTTTCAGCCGCCTCCACCGCGCGTAACAATTGCTGCGCGAGTGTGCGCGCCTCAGCAAGAGGCAACTCCACACGCTCGTTCGCGTGAGTGAGGATGATCACCGCGCTTTTCTCTTCTGCATGAATGTTGATGTCAATATTCATTCCTTGCGTTTCCTTTCGTGGATCGGTTTATCCGCTCCGCTTCGCTCTAGCGCGGTCGCAGCCCCTTGACCGCTGGAGGCTTCGAAGAGCGCGCGGGTATCCACGAGCTTGTGTAAATCCAAATAGACCGGCTTGTGTTCGTCGACCGTTTCGCCAATGCGAATCGTGTACTTGTTCATTGCGATTCCTCCAGCTTGGTTTCAACGACCACGCGCGTCTTCCAGCACCGTGCGCAGCGTCGTGTTGCGCAGCAGCGCCTCCTGCGGAAATTTTTTCTTGCCCTTCAACCGGCGCAGGAACGCGATCACGTTCAAGTCGGAAGTGTCGTTTGCGATGTAATCATCGCCGTCGTCGTCATCCTCTTCGTCTGCGATGTAATCATCGCCGTCCTCGCGGCGAGCGACGCGAACAGCCAGCGGCACCGCGAGCTTGCCGGTGCTCAGGTCGCTGTTGAAATGTGATTCGAAAAAGAGCGCCGCGGCTTGCGCCAACGTGTCGGGCGCGCACCTGGGGAATTTCACGTTGCCGGCGCAAATGAGACCGGACGGATGCACGTTCGGCAGCGGCGCGTGGTAGAGCAGGTCGGTCGCCTGTCGCGGTCGCGCGGGCGCGGCGAAAATAGAGTACTGCGCGCCTGCGCCGACAAAGACGAAGCCAGGCAGCGGCACCGCGAGCGTTTCATCGCCTCGACCGGTGGCGAAGACGAGCGCGCGCGTTGCGGGCGGCAGCCACATCCCGATCCGCAACTGATTGCGGCACTGCTGCCAGAACAGGGTGTGCTCGGGCAAGAGACCGGTGGAGGCGCCAAAGGTATTGAACGCGAGCGCGACGTCGTGAGCGGCGACGGGATAGGTCGCGGTGGGCGCGCCGCGCGGGTCAAAGCGCGAGAGCCAGATCGTCTCGTCGGTCAGCGTGAGCTGCGCGCGCGGGATGCGATCGTACGCTTCGTCGGTCAGCGGGAGTTTGGGTTGTCGACGCTTCATTGCGTGGAGGACTCCATCGCGAAAATCTTTTTCAGGGTCGTGTCCTTTGGCTGGGTGAGTTGCAGCAGGATATCGCGGTCGCGGCGCAGCGCCCCGGCGAGCAGCGGCAGTCGCTCGCGCGGGCGCGCGTCGATGTAATGAGAGAGCGCGTCCGCGCTGGGTGTCACGCGCACGGCTTCTTTCCACAAACGTTCGAGCGCGCGAATCTCGTCGAGGTTCCACGGAGGAAACGCTTCGCTCTCTTCCTGCTCGCTGTGGGTGAAATCGAGAAAGGGATTGTCGGTCATGCAATTGGCGCAGGCGTACAGAGCGTAGAGGCGCTGCCAGGGCGCGCGCCACACGCGCCCGCGCGGCGGAGTGCGCAATTCGTAGGGAGGATGGAGCAGGTGACGGAGCGACCGACCGAGCAGCGGCGCGAGCGCGTCTGCCCACGCGAAGTCCAGGGGATCGAGACAGTCGGCGATCCCACGCGGCGCGCCGTGCACCAGTTCGTCGGGGTCGCGTGCGTACATTCCGAAGAGCGCGCACAATGCGACCGCGGGCGAAGTGATCTCGTCGTCGTACGGATCGATGCCGAACACGTCGAAGGGAATGCCCTCCATATAGGGATTGTCCTCGTCGCCGTGCTCTCCAATTTCTTGCGCCATGACCGCATAGTACTCGTTGATCGGAAAGCGGTGACTCAGCTCCTCGAGCAGCGCGATATAGCACCGCAGGGGCGTGCGCGACTCCAGCGCGCGAAAGCGGCTCGGCGCGACCTGGCGCAGCAGTGTGACAAAGAACTGCGGTCCAGATTGCTCGCGCAGCCGTCGGGCAAAATAGGACGGGCGATAGGCGTTGGCGCCGAGCGTTGGCACCGGGAAGCTGGGTGCGATCAAAGAATTTCTCCGCTGATCTCAATCGCGGGCGGCAGGTCGAGCAGGGTCTGCCCGATGGTCTGACCGTGCTCGAAGAGCTCTTCGAGCGCCTGCGCGGTCGCCAAGAGCTCTTCGCCGTCAAGACTCGCACTGCGTATGTCCGGAGCATCGCGCGCCGCCGTCCAGCGCACGATCTCCGACGGTACGATCGCGTGGGACTTGAGCGCGTCGAGGTTTTGGATCGCGCGGGCGAGGGGACTCGTGGCGCCCTTGTGCCCCGCTTTTTTGGTAAAGACGTAGATGGTCTCGGACCCGTTCTTTTTCGTCTCGATCTTGGGATCGGCGAGCTCGGGAAAGTGGCGCGCCATCACCTGTTTCGCCTGTTCGAGCGTCATGCCGTCGGTCAGCGGGAATTGCCGGTCGCCGTACTTGATGAATTTGGATTCAGCCATAGAAATGCTCCTGCTAGATTTCGAGCGGCAATTGCGACGCAACTGCCGCTTCAGCATCTTATTCTTGCATGATCTCGACCTGGAGATTGTCGTCCACGTCCTGCGGCGCGAGCGTGTCGCCTTCGATGACAGGAAGCTCCTCGGGAGGAGCCACATAGTTCGGCGAGCCGGGCGTGGCGTACTCGCTGCTCAGCAAATCTTTCTCGGTCGCGGTGATCTGCTCTTCCAATTCAGCCACGCCATTCGCGTCCGCGCCTTCCGTGTTATCTTTTTTCTTGCCGTCCTGGCGCTTGGGTCCGCTGCCGACCTTGACCGTCTGCGGCTTGCGCTTCATCAGTTCGAGCCACACCTGATTGAGCGCGGGGTGCAGCTGGTCGAAAGTGGAGGAATGCACGAGCGGCATCTCTCCTGCGTGCGCGGCGCTGATCAGGAGCGGTCGCTTGCGGTGCTTGAGTGGAAAGATGGTGAGCGTGATCACGACGGGCTTTTGCTCGGGCGCCGCGTTCGACGCCGGACGGACCGCTTTTTTCTTCGCGCTCATAATCGCACCCCGCAATTCTGGCAGAAGCCGGTGTCGCCGACGATCGGCGCGCCGCACTCGACACAGGCGCGCGGAGCCGCCGCGCTGACCACTCCGACGAACACCGCGGCTGCGCAATTGTCGCAGCTCCAGCCGAGAGCGGTGTGCCCATAGTGATCGGGCACCGTCTGGCAGTTCGGGCAAATGTCGGTGAAGGTGGGCGGCGGCTCTGGCGACTTTTCTTTGTGCCTCGCGCCGTCGCCGTTCTTGTGAGTGACCGCGCGCACCGCGTCGGCAACCCGTTCGGCGGTCGCGGTGCCGAGCGTTTTCTTGGCGCTCGACAATTTCGCCTTGACGCGCTCGAGCAGTTTGGGATCGCCGACGATCGGCGCGAATTCGCGTGCGACGGCTTCGTTGGCTGGCGCTTCGCCGAAAATTTTTTCGACCGTCTTGGCAGTGGCGGAGGCTTCGATCAGTCGGCGTCCGTGGCGGTCGCTGATGCCGAATTCTTTTTCGCAATATTCCTGGAAGGTCTTGTAGCCGCGCAGCTTGTAGCCGCGCTGGTCGCGAATCTTCATGAGCGCGGTGCCGACGACGATGAAGGCTTTCGCGCCTTCGCGCACGGTCGCTTCGAGCCGGTCGAGCTGCTGCTCGGTGATGGTGGGCAATACATTTTCGTCGCGTACGATGGGTGCTGACATAACGATTCCTTTCAAGGCAAGATAGACGGCGCCATCGCCGCGAGGGCAAAGACCATGCACGCCAGCAGAAGCAATGCCGTGCCGAGCACGTCCCAAGTGACAGTGGCGCGCCGGCGGCGCCCGCTCCATTTCATATTTCTCGCTCCTCGGGCGGCGCGAGAAATATTTCCTGCGGGTCGCGCGCGGGCGCCGCCGCGATCCGGCGCGCCCAATAGTCCCGTTCAAGCTTCGAGTGAAAGGCGACGTGTGTTTGTCCGTGCGCGCGCCAGTGGCGAAAGGCGGCGAGCGGAAAGTCGATTCGCTCGGCGGCGGCGAGCTCGTCCGGGTTCAGCGCGAGGGTCTTGTCGTCGGCTTGCATACCAGGTCTCCTACGGACGTGCCACCAGCAGCGCCGGACCCGCGGTGAGGGTGATCTCGACAGGAAAATCCGGCTGCTGCGTCACCCAGTAAAAGAAAGCGGCTCCGAACAGAAGCTCGACCTCGTTCAGTCGCAGCTCGAACGCCTTCCAGATCGGCGGACCGCCCACTTCGTTGTTGTGATAGCCGAAACAAACGACGGTCGAATCGACTAGGTCGGGCCATAGATACATCGTCGGTCGTGATTCGATCTCCAGGGACTGTTGTGCCGTAAGCGGGGAAATCATCGTGAGCTCCTTGCGGGTATGATATGGGCGCGGGCGGCAAGCTGCGCGTGATATTGCTTCAGCACGGCTTTGCCGGTGCCGGTGACGCGCAGGGTGTGCGCCGCGAGTTGGCGCCTGGCGCCGGTGCGCTCGGCGGTGATCAGTCCTCGCTCCATCAACTGGCGCACGTAATAGCTGGCATTGGAGGTGGCGGCGATGTCCAACAATTCGCACATCTTGCGCAGGGTCGGACCGCTGTGATGCTCTTCGATGTAGCGGTCGATCTGGTCGAGCGCGTTCAGTCGGCTGGGTGTCAGTTCGAGAGATTGAGACATAATGAAAATACCTTGGTGGGTGGTCTTGAATGGCGGGGTTGTTTTGTGCTACAATGAATACGGACCTACGGGACCCGCCAAGCTTCCGAGGTCTTGCGCCGGTGCCAACGCCGGCGCTCTTTTGTTACCAACTGCCGTTGGCGACGAGTCCGAGCGCGATCATTCCAAAGAGGCAGGCGAGCACAATGGCGCCGACGAGTATTTCTATCCTGTCCATGAGTCAGTCCTTGAAGTGGCTCAGAATGTCGCTGGTCTGACGACAAGCCGCGCTCTCGCAGTTTTCAAATTCGCCCTCGTGTCCGTTGACGACGTGATACGACTCGGCGTACTCGTAGCAGTTAAGCGCAAGCTGCTGAACATGAAAATCGGTGTATCGCAGCGCACCGGTGTGCGCCGCGCGTTCGTCGGTCGCGCTCCATCCGCTGAGAAAATCTTGACCATCCTTGCCGAGCATGGTCTATTGCTCCTTCAATCGTGCGAGCGCGGCGCGCAGCCGGCTCATCTCGTATTCGGGCTGAAAGGTCTGCCCGGTCTTGAGCGCGATGTCATACAGGTCGAGCACGCCCATCGCGGTGGCGATCAATAGTTCCGTGTCCTCGTCGCGGTAGCGCGAGTCGGCGCTCTTGGGCGCATTGCGGTCCAGGTCGTACAGGAATTGTTGTGCGTCTCTCACGGGGCTGCCTCCGGTGTTGGTTCACCGGTCACGCCGAGCCAGAAATGGTTGGGGAGAATCGACGGCTTGACCCTGATGGCGATCTTGGGACCGTCGGGCGTTTCAACGCCGAGATCGTTCACGTTCACGGCGATGTTTACGTCGCCGACGAAGCAGGTGTCCGGTCGAACGCCGAAGCGATCGAAATAGCGCTGCGCGGCGTCCGCAATCTTTTTCTCGATGGGTGTCTTGGGGTCGGCGTCATACCATAAGAGTCCGCTGCGCATGATGATGGCTCCTTGTGGGATCGGTTGCTCAGCCCGAGCGCCAGGTGCGCGTGCGGGTGTCAAATTGCTTGAGTTCTCT
>JBBSHK010000084.1:0-8883 GCA_038253185.1 Anaerolineae bacterium
CGCCAATGCTGGTTCTCACTCGTGCGCGGCAGCGTGTACTACCTCACGCCGATTGGATCGTCGGCGCAGCGTTGTTTCTTCTCAGCGGGAGCATTTACCTCCGCACGCTTGCCCCGAGCGTCGCGTTTATTTTCGACGACAGCTTGGAATTCCAACTGCTCGCGTGGCGCATGGCAATCGCGCATCCGACCGGCTATCCGCTCTACTCGATTCTCATCAAACTTTTTTCTTTCATTCCGATTGGCGACATCGCCTATCGCCTTAACCTTGCGTCCGCCTTCTTTGGCGCGCTCGCCGTCGCGCTGATTTATTTCGCCGCGCGGCAGTTGGTCGAATCGCGTGCGGCGGCACTCCTCGGCGCGCTGGTCTTTGCCTTGAGCGAAACCTTCTGGTCGCAAGCGGTCGTCGCGGAAGTGTACACGCTGCAAGCGCTGCTCACTGCGCTGATGCTGTGGCTCGCGCTGAGGTGGGGAAAGAAAAGATTGCCCCCACCCCTTCCCTCCCCCGTTTTACGGGGGAGTGGGAAAAAGGGGGTCTCGCTCCTCTCTCTCTCTTTCTTTTTCGGTCTGATGCTCACGCACCACCGTATGTCGATTCTGCTCTTGCCCGCGTTAGCCATTTATGTGCTCAGCTATGACCGTTCGTTTTTGCGCGAGCCGCGAACGCGGCTGCGAATGGCGGTGGCGTTCGCGCTGCCGCTGCTGCTCTATTTGTACATTCCGCTGCGCGGCTTGAGCACCTCGTCACTCGACGGCGCGTATCAAAATACAACCGCGGGATTTTTGAATTGGGTGCTCGGGTCGAGCTATACCGTTTTTCTTACGCAGAACCCGTTTAATCAAAACCGCGCTGCGGCGTTTTACCTCGAATTATTTCTGAACCAATTTACGCCCATAGGTTTCCTTCTCGCGGCAATCGGTTTCATTTACCTGCTGCGGGTCGCGCGGCGCGAATGGATTTTGCTCGCGCTCGGCTGGGTGGCGAATCTCGCGTTCGCGATTACCTATCGCGTTTCCGACGTAAATGTTTTTTTCATTCCCGCGTTTCTGTTTACCGCATTATTTCTCGCGTGCGGAGTTGACGCGATGGTTCGAATCCTATCGCGCGCGCGCTCGCGCCAAGAAGTCCCACCGGTGCGTCTCTACCTTGTGCGTGGCGCGGCGCTGATGCTTGTATTGTTGCTGTTCTATATTCCATATGCTCTCTTGCGCGGAAATTTTTTCCGCGTTGAGCTCTCGGACAAGTGGGATGTGCACGATTACGGTCGCGATATTTTGGCGCAAAATCTTCCGCCCGATTCGACGCTCATTGGCATTCTCGGCGAGATGACCCTCGTGCGCTATTTCCAAGAAACCCAAAATTTGCGCGCGGATGTAGAGACGGTCGCGGCGGATAAGGAACCCGCGCGGCTCGCCGCGATTGACCGTGCTCTAAAAAATAATCGTACTGTATTTCTCACCCGCCTGCTCGCAGACGTCGAGAAAAAATATTCGCTCGCGTCTTTTGGCCCGCTCGTCCAAGTCCAGCTCAAGCCCAACAAGACCAACGCGCCTTCACCCACTCACGCGCTCGGCGAAGATTTTGACGACGTGAAACTGCTCGGCTATGATCTCGATCTCTCTCGGCTGAATGATTCTACGATGTGGCATTTGGAAAATGGACGCCGCGCACGCGTCACGCTCTACTGGCGCGTCGAAAATAAAATCGCGAATGATCGTTTCGTTTCGCTCAAGCTGTTGATGCCCGATGGCACGCGCGGCGGGCAGCTCGACCGTCGTCCGGTGCTCGATTCATATCCCACCACCGCGTGGCGCGTGGGCGAGTACATCACTGATGTTTACGATTTGCCAATTTTCGTCGGCGCCGCGCCGGGTGAATACACGTTGAATGTTGCGTTCTACGATCCCGATTCCGGCAATGTGCACGGTCAAAAAGATTTAGAAAAAATTGCACTCGCGCCGGATACGCACGATCATTTCCGCGAGGCGCTTGGTGTGCAACAGACCGCCTTTTACGATTTTGGGGGAATCGAATTAATTGGCTTTTCCCTTGACGGGAGTGATGCCTACGCGCCGAGCATGCCAGTGGCAATGACGCTGTTGTGGCGGGTGCCTGATGTAGATGCGCACGATTTTGAAATAGAATTACTCGACGCGGCGAAAGGCATCGCTCACTCGCAAATAACTTCGGTTGGCTACAGAGCACAGATTGGCACACAATACCTGCGGCAAGAATTATCACTCGTGCTCCCTTCAAATCTCCCAATGGGAAATTATCAGCTTCGTCTTTCGCCGCGAAACAGCCGCTGTGCGCTACCGCCATTGGCTTCTTGTTACGAACTCGGAAGCATTCAGGTTACTGCCAAATGAACATTGATCTCAATTCTGACGTGGGCGAAAGTTTTGGCGCGTATTCACTTGGCGCGGACGCGGAATTATTTACGCTGATCACCTCCGCGAATATCGCGTGTGGCTTTCACGCGGGCGATCCGCTGGTAATGAATCGCACCGTCGCGCTCGCGCAGGCGAACGGCGTCGCGGTTGGCGCGCATCCCGGCTATCCCGATCTCGTCGGATTCGGAAGACGCGCGATGGATGCCACCGAAGCCGAAGTGGAAAATTTTGTGCTGTATCAAATCGGCGCGCTCTCTGCCTTCACACGCGCGCACGGTGTCGCATTGCGCCACGTCAAAGCGCACGGCGCGCTGTACAATGTCGCCGCGCAGGATCCAAAAATCGCGCGGGCGATTGCGCGCGGCATTGCGCGTTTCGATTTGAACTTGATCATGGTCGGGCTGGCGAATTCGTTGTTGATTGACGCGGCGCGAGAGATCGGCTTGCGCGCCGCGCGCGAGGGATTTTGCGACCGCGCCTACAACGCCGATGGCAGCTTGCGCTCCCGTCGCGAACCCGGCGCGGTGCACGCTTCCGCCGCCCGCGCCGCGGCACAGGCGCGGCAACTCGCGCGCGATCACGCGGTCACGACCTACGAGGGGCAAACGATTGCGCTTGAAGTGGACACACTGTGCCTTCACGGTGACACGCCGCACGCGGTAGAATTCGCGCGGGCGATACGCGCCGCGCTGCAGGACGCGGGAATTGAAATCAGACCGATGATGATGTGAGCATCTACGCATCGCCTCGCCTCCGCGCGATGGGCGAAGCCGCGCTGCTGGTCGAACTCGGCGACGAGATTGACGCAGGTCTAAACGCGCGGGTTCACGCGCTCGCCGCAGCCTTGCCGCCTCTCTCCGGCGTCATCGAAAGTGTGCCGGGCTATACCTCGCTGCTGGTTCACTTTGACCCCGAGCAGATTTCCGCGAACGCATTGCGTTCTCACATCCTGCGCGCGTTGGAAAACTTGGGGGAGAGAATTTTGGAACACTCGCGCGTAATTGAAATTCCGACGCGCTATGGTGGCGAGTTCGGACCCGATCTGGAATTCGTCGCGCAGCACAATCAAATTTCGCCGGACGAGGTGATTCGACGGCACACCGCGCAGCCGTTCCTCGTTTTTATGATCGGCTTTGCCCCCGGGTTTCCCTATCTCGGAATTTTGCCGCGAGAAATTTCCGCGCCGCGCCTCGACACACCCCGCGCCAAGATTCCCGCAGGTTCGGTTGGCATCGCGGGACGACAAACCGGCATTTACCCGCGCGAATCTCCCGGCGGTTGGCGCGTGATCGGGCGCACCGACGTTCAACTTTTTGATCCGAATCGAGATCCTCCCACACTGCTCGCGCCTGGCGATCTCGTGCGCTTCATTGCAATTTAGGCGACCACTAGGGTCGCCCCTACTTCATCATGCTCGAAATCCTCGATCCCGGTTTGCTCACCACCGTTCAAGATTTAGGACGCCTGGGTTTTCAGAAATACGGCATCGGTGTCGGCGGCGCGATGGACCCGTTCGCATTGCGCGCGGCGAACGCGCTCGTGGGCAACGCACCGGAGCAAGCCGCGCTCGAAATTACGCTGAGCGGGCTGCGGCTGGTGGCGCGAGAAAAATGCCTCGTGGCGGTGACGGGCGCGCAATTCACGTTGCGGGTAAATGAGCAAACAGTGCCGATGAACACGGCGCTGTTTTTGCGCGCCGGCGCGTTGCTCGAATTGGGAGAGCGAACATTTGGCGCGCGGGCGTATCTCGCCTTGTCCGGCGGGATCGATGTGCCGCTCCTCTTGAACTCGCGCTCGACCGATGTGCGCGGCAGTTTCGGCGGGATGCAGGGACGCGCGCTGCGCGCCGGCGATGTGCTCACAGCAAGAGTGTTGCAAGCTCCGGTCGAGCGCGCGGGCAAAAGTTTACCCGAGGCATTCGCGCGCTATTATGAAAACCGCGCGCCGCTGCGCGTGATCGGTGGACCGCACGACGAATATTTTTCCGACGCCGCGCGGGGATTATTTTTTTCGAGTGAATTCATTATGGGCGAGTTGTCGGACCGGATGGCGCTGCGCCTGCGAGGTGAACGCATTCAGCGCGAACCGGGCGAATTACTTTCATGCGGCGTCGCGCTCGGCGCGATACAGATACCGCCCGATGGTCAGCCGATTATTTTGATGGCAGACCACCAGACAACCGGCGGGTATCCGGTGATCGCAACTGTGATTGGCGCGGATATTGCGCGGCTCGCGCAAAAGCTCGCGGGGGAAAAATTTTCTTTCGCCGCCGTCCATCTCGACGAGGCACTGGGCGCGCGCGCGGAACTGGAACGGATCTTGGCACAAATCCGCTAGCAGCAAGCTGATGCTGATCGACCGAAAAAAAGACCTCGTGCATCTCACACGAGGTCTCTGCTTTCGAATCAGATTGGACGCAAGCTGCTAAGTGCAACCAAACAAATTCTGAAGAGAGTTTGTCATATCGAGCGAGGGGAGACCTCTCAATCTAACAAGATTTCTCGACTCCGCTTTGCTACGCTCGAAATGACATTCATCATTATTTTTGTGATTGCACTTAGTGGATCAACTCGTACGCGCCGAGGTCACAGCGCGGGCCTTGTGGACGCACTACCCCGCGCTGGTCGTGATACGGCGGAGGACAATCCGAACCGCCAGCATCCACCGCCGGACTGTTCGCCGGCAGCGCCATCGTCTTGGTCGGTCCGCCATTAAAGCCCAATGGCTGCTCCATTGGACTCCGCACCGGTATGTTGGAATCACAACTGTTGTTCGAGAACTGCAAGTTGTGTCCGCCATTTACCACCGTGCCCACACAGTTCTCGCTCAGGTTGTGGTCGATCAAGGTATACTTGAGCGTGGTCACGGGCGCTAAATTGCCACTTGGAGCTAGAGTGCTCGAACCTACACCGGGTGTGAAGCGGCGATATTCTTGCGGGGCATTCGAGTGAGGCGCGCGCGGCAGTGGCAGATTCACCGTGGGGCAGCTTGGACGACTAGGGCTGTTGGGAATTGGTGGTTGTCCGCAACGCACATCCGCGTTAAAGATGCTGCCGCCTGTGCCTACTCGACCAGAACATAATACAGAGATAAAGTTAATGCTAACGCGTTTTTCGAGCTCTGAAGAGGATTGAGGCGGATGGTGAGTAGGAAAAAGCGGGAGCGAGCCTGCGCTCGCTCCCGCCGCTTGGTCCGATTACGCGCGTTTTATTGAACGATCGCGCACTTGCTGAATTCTGACGTGTTGTTGTTCGGGTCGGTAGCCGTCGCGGTGACTGCGCGCCCGGGCGCGACCACAGTGACAGAGTGGACTGAAAAGCTCGCGTTCCCGCTCCCATCGGTCGTCACATTCACTGCGCCGAAAAAGACCTGACCTTCCCCGTAACCGAATTGAATGTCACAAGGAAGAATGTCGTGGAATAGTTCGACGTGGAAGGTGGTATTGGGTGTGCTGTTGAGTGTGCCTTGGACCGTCGTGCCGCCCGCGTCCGAAACAGCATGGACCAACACCGGATAGTTCTGCAACATATTCGGTCCCGTGTCGGGATCCTGAGGATCGTTAAGGGTTACCTCGCCGTCGATTTGATTGCCGCCGACCAACTGAATCCCCAACTCAATATTGTGGAAAATATCGTTGTGGAGGATACCGTTGTTGATGGTTTGATCATCGAAATCGCCTGCACCGACGCTCACGCCATCACCGCCGTTAAAGGCGATGTGATTCTCCATACCGTGAGCAAGCCCGCCGATGAGGTTGTCGTGTGAGCCATACCAGATGCGTACGCCGTCCCGTCGGTTGCCCAGGAAGAATCCTTTGTTCGCCTTTAGACCGATCAGGTTGCCCTGCACGCGGTTGCGATAAGAGCCGTAAGAGATCTCGACGCCGTCCTGCAGGTTGCCGGAGATGAGATTGCGCGCTTGCGTGACTGCATCTCCCACCAGAGTTCCAAAGACGTCAAAGCGCATTTCTACGCCGTTCCTCAGATTGCCGAGCGCGACCAGACCGGTCAGATCGGTGCCAATAAAGTTGCCCTGAACCTTATTATTGGATGCGCCGTTACCAGATCCCTGTGGCGCGCCGACCGGTCCCGGTACGCCGAAAATTACGGATTGAATCAGAACGCCATCGCTGTTGAACGCGGCGTTCGAGTCCGTGGCGAGTCCATTGCCGGAGATCAGGTTGCATACTCCGGTGCAGTGAGTATTGACAAGAGTGCCCTGGGTGCCACCGACCGTATTGTTCTGTGACAAGAGCATAACGCCGTTGCTGGCATTCGGCAGCGCGCCGAGACCCGAAACGTTGGTGCCGATAAAGTTGCCTTGGATCAGATCGCCCGGAACTGTTGGTGCGACAGGCGCATTGAAATTCAACACCCGCGCGCCATCTTGTTTCGCGTAAGCGGGAGAGCTTGCGGGAGCGGCAAAATTCACATTGTAGGTTTCGCCCAGGAACTGGAACTGCTTGTTCGCGAGGGAACTGGACGGGTCGGCATAGAGATACTTTGCCAGCGAAGTTTGTCCCGGAGGGGCGCAATCATTGATGCAAGGCAGGTTGAAGAAATTCGGGAAGGACACAATGCCATTCCCCCCCAAGCAGAGTGAAGGTTGGGCTAGCCCAGAGTTCAGACAGAGAGGCGCATTACCCGAAATGAGATTGCGCGCCGCGGGGGTAGCGCCACCAATGGTGTTGTTCGAAGTCGAGAAGAGCTTGACGCCTCCGGGTCCATAATTGCTGAGCGCCGCAGTACCGGTCTTGTCGGTGCCGATAAAGTTGCCTTGAATTCGATTGAGCGTGGTCGTATTACCAAAATCGAACAGGGTGACGCCACCGCCAACAAACAAAAAGATGAACTCCGCCGGGGTTGGAGTGATAAATGTGATACTGGGGGGACCGTTACCGGAGATGAGGTTGCACGCGCCGGTGCAGGGACCGTTGGGTGGCGGAGTGGTGCCCGTGGTGCCTCCGATATAGTTGCCTCCGGCGGCGATCACCTTGACGCCGACCGGATTATTGCCGAGCGCCGCGGTGCCAGTCCGAGTCGTGCCGATGTAGTTACCTTGAATGCGATTGTTGGTCGCGTTCGGCAACAAGGTTACGACGCCGCCGCCAAAGAGAACCTCGAATAAGGTGAAGAGGCCGCTCTGATTATTAAGGTCCAAAGTGGTGAGGTCAGGACCGTTGCCGGAGATGACGTTGCGCGCCGCGGCGGTGGTGCCGCCGACGATATTGTCGTGGGCATCGACAATGAAGACACCGGCGAGTGTATTGGGAATCGCGCCCGTGCCATTCTTGTCCGTGCCGATATAGTTCCCTTGGATCGTGTTATTGTGGGCGCGGTCGTTTCCATTCAACACCACGCCGACGCCGGGACCACAGGGTAAGACGGGCACACCACTCGGCGACTGCGGTCCCAAACCGAGGAATCCACAGTTGCCCGAGATGAGGTTGCGAGCGGCTGGAGTAGTGCCGCCAACGGTGTTGCTCGGCGCATTGATTTGCACTCCGCAAAGCTGGAGTCCCTGCCCAATCATACCGGTCGGGTCAGTGCCGATAAAGTTGCCTTGCACCGAGTTGCCCGAAGCGGCATCACCCTGGATAAAGATACCGCAGTCACTCCACTGATTGATGACAAGTCCCTTGATGGTGCTGTTGGTCGTGTTGACTTTGAGACCGTAACAGCCGCCGAAGCAGAACCCGCCTTTGAGTTGAACCTTGAGCGCGGCGTTGTCGCCTTGCGCGAGGGTGTTGACACTCGCGCCGGACTGTGTGTAGCCGTTGATCGTGACCGGGTCTGTGATGTTGGGGAGTTCGGATGTCGGCAGGATCGTGCAGACTCCGCTCAACGCGTCGCAGTTCGGATCACTGCTCGGAATAGTAAAGCCAATGACGTCCGCGCCGCTGCCTGCCCCGCAGTCCGCGTAGGTTTGCGCGTTGTCGTTGGCGTTGGTAATCGCTTCGCGCAGACTACATCCGTCGCCATTGGTCGTTTCATCAAGCGCGTTCGTGACGGTGATGCTCGCGGCGAGGGCAATGCCCGGGGCAAACGCGAGGATAGCCAAAGCGCAGATTGAGACCAGTACAATCAGGCGTCGTGGAAATTTGGAAAAAGCGAGAGCCATTTTCTCCTCCTTGAATTTTTTCCGCATTTGCGGAGATTTGAATTGACTTTATCGTGAACCTTGAAGCGGGAGAGTGACGAATGGTGCGAGGTGCTGTTTCAAGCTTGGTGCGTGCGCCAATCATACGATTTTGCCTAAACTTCCACGACTGCGTGAGCGTCAACTAGCGCCATTCGTTAGTACAGCGGGTGAGGGCGATGACTTTACTTGAGCTTGAATTTTTAGCTTGCCGTGAATCGAATTGCGGATGAGAAAGGAAGCCCAGAAGAGAAAAATACAAGCGCGGTGTGAGTGAGACCAAATGCAAATCGAGTAGGCGCACACGCCGCTGTGTACGCCTACCAGTTCTGGTTGTATCGAGTTATTGGAC
>JBBSHK010000085.1:0-8875 GCA_038253185.1 Anaerolineae bacterium
AACAAAATCGCGCAAACTGAAAAATAAAAAAGCCGTCCTCCTCTTGGAGGACGGCTTTTTTGCAATTGAGCAACTGTTACTGATTCACTTGCACGCCGAGCAGACGGGCGAGTGATTCTTCAAATTTGAAAAACGAATCCGGCGTGAGTGAAAAAAAGAATGCGTTGAGGATTTGGAATTTATCGAAGAAGAGTAGCAGCCCCATCGCGATGAGCAACACGCCGCTTATGATTTCAAAAAGGTGCAGGTAACGATTCAATTGTTTCAAGCGGCGCGTCATCGTATCGAGCGCGAACGCGGTGAGCAAGAATGGCACGCCCAAGCCCGCGGAGTACATCAACAACAGCGCGGTGCCTTCGAGCGCGGTCGTCGTTTGCGTGGCGGCGCTCAGGATGAGCGAGAGCATCGGACCGACACACGGCGTCCACCCCGCGGCGAACGCCATTCCGGTGAGAAACGAACGCGGGTAGCCCAACTCGCGCGCGCCGAAGTTCACACGCGTTTCCTGATACAGGAACGGGATACGTACGATGCCCATTAAATGAATTCCAAAAATCACGAGGATAATTCCGGCGATGTGCGCGAGCGCGAGCTTGTCGATGAATTGGGTCAGCGCCAGGAGCGCGCTCCAGATCGCGACAAAGATCGTCGTAAAACCCAGCACGAACGCGAGCGCGTGTGACAAGGTATCGCGCCGCGCGACCGCGACCCCACCGGCAGACGCGCCAACCGTCGCCACACTTCCGCTCAAGTAGCCGAGGTAAATCGGCACGAGCGGCAGTACGCAGGGAGAGACAAAAGATAAAAAGCCCGCGCCAAACGCGAGCGCAATCAGACCGGGAGACATGGGTAGTTGGTAGTTGTTCGTTATTGGTCAATAGTCGTTAGTCGAGAGTCGCCAGTCAACAGTCCCGGAAAAATTTGTCATGAGGGTCGAGAGCTTGACAGTTCCACCGCGCCATCACTGACCACCTGACCACGCGACTAGAATATCTGCTTTAATTCGCTTTCTAAATAATCAGTCGTCATCGGACCGCCGATCTTGATATCTTTCACGATGCCATTGCGGTCAATGAAAAAAGTTGTTGGCAGCGCCTGAATATGATAAACACGATTGGCGGCGTCTTGACTGTCGAGCCACACTGGAAAACTTACGCCCGTTTCCCCGATAAAGCGCTGGATGTCCGCGGCTGGCTCGCCGCCGACGTCAACCCCGATCACCAGCAACTTTTTCGAATCTTTGTACTCGCGAAATTTTGCATCCATCGCGGGAAATTCGGCGCGGCACGGTACGCACCACGTTGCCCAAAAATTCAGAATCACTGGATGCCCGCGCAGAGAACTCAGCGCAATCTTTTCACCCGGCGCGCCATTCTCCAATTGCGCGAGCGTAATGTCGGGCGCGGGCGCGCCGACCTGCACCGGCTTGACATTCGACAACGCGTTACCGGATGATTGCCACAGTCGGACGCCCGCGACAAATACCGCGAGCAGCACCAGCAGCGCGATTCCCATTAACAAAATTTTTCCGCGCGGTCGCGCGACGGCAGGACTCTGCATCATTTTGAATCAACATCCTTCGACGAAACTTCGTCGCGTCGTTCCGCTTTCAGTCGCTCGATCTCATTCCGCAAATCGCGTTCGCGCCGCGAGAGCGAATACAAATAGCCGAAGAGAAAAATCCAAATGACGGCGTACCCGAAAAACAGGTACGACAGGTTGCGGACTTCTTTCAAAATTTCTTTGAGCAGGTCTTCCATAGTTACGCGTACGCCTCGGCGTGCAGCGCCTCCACCTCTTCGCGCAATTCTTCCAGCCGCGTGCGCTGCGTCAGCAGATAAATGTAAAGCAGCATCACGCCGAGGATGCTCACCATCAGCGTCACGACCATCTCATTCGTCATCTGAAACGCGGTCGAGAAATCGGTGATCGGACCACTGCCAAAGAGCACGGGCGAAATGCCGCGCCACAAACGCGGAGCAATAATCACGAACGGCACATCGGCGACGCCGACGAAGGTGAACACCGCGGCGAGGCGCGCCATTTGTGGATCATCCCGCGCCGAGGCGCGCAGCATTAGATACGCGATGTAAAAAAGCCACAAGATGAGAAAAGTCGTCAGGCGCGGGTCCCACGTCCACCACGTGCCCCACACCGGTCGCGCCCAGATCATTCCGGTCGCCAGCGCGATCGCGCCAAAGACAAAACCAAGCTCCATTGATGCCGCCGCGAGCCGGTCCCATTTTTGCGCGCCACTTTTTAGAAATAGCGCGCCCGCAACCGCCGCGACCACAATCGCGCTCAGTCCCACCACGTCCGCGCCGAAATGGAAATAAAAGATGCGTTGGATCGAACCCATCTTTGCTTCAGTCGGCGCGTAATTGAAGGCGAGATACAGCGCGAGCGAGACGACGAGCAGCGTCGCGATTCCCAAACGGTCGAGCCACACAGAAGATTTTTTCATATCCTAATTATATACGCAAGTGAAAGTGACAGGTTGAAGGTTAAAAGTAAAAAGTAAAAAGTGAAAGGTGATGAGTTGTTCCCCTGAAACCTTCAACCTTGAACTTGCAACCTTTAACTTTCAACTTTCAACCCATTCATTCCTCCACCACGTACTCGAAACTCAGCAACGCGACCACGAAAAAAATTACATCGTACGCCACGAGCAGATTGAACCAGCCTGCGTATTCGTCAAACGGTCGCGCCTCTAACGCGCCGCCGGTAATTTTCACCGCCGCGACGAGCAGCGGCACGATTACCGGAAACAAGAGTACCGGCAGCATCACTTCGCGCAGCCTTGTCGCCGCGGCAATCGCGGAGAGCAACGTACCGACGACGGCAAAGCCAATCGTGCCGAGCACGATATAGCCGACAAGCGGCAGCCACGTCAGCGACACATTGAACAGAATGATAAAGAGCGGCAGCGTCACAGCTTCCATCATCGAGATGAAAATGAAATTCGCGATTGCCTTGCCGATCACAATCGCGCCGCGATCCCCCGGCGCGAGCAGGATACCGTCGAGACTCCCTTGGTCGCGCTCCGCTGCGAAGGAACGACCGAGACCGAGAATGCCGCTAAAGCTGAACGCCACCCAGAGCACGCCGGGACCGAGCGTCGCCAGGTCGACTCCTTTTAGCTCGAACGCGAAATTGAAAATGATGAGCACGAGCAAAGAAAAAACGAGCATCGCGCTCAGGTTCTCTTTCGTGCGTAACTCGCGCGTCAGGTCTTTGGAAACAATCGCGGCGACCTGTCGGAAAAATGTCACGCCGTTACCCGCTGCGCGTACACCTGACTCAAGCCATCGGCATCGCGCCACTCACCGCGCGGCGCATCGTAAATAATTTTCCCGCCGCGCAAAATGAGCGCGCGATCCGCCATACCTAACCCGCGCGCAAAATCGTGTGTCGAAAACAAAACGGATGCGCCTTCACTGCGCCCGTCGTTGAATATCGCGTCGAGGAAGGTAGAAGAGTCCGGGTCAAGTCCGGTGTACGGCTCGTCGTACAAATAAACGCGCGGTCGATGCAACAACGCCCGCGCCAACGCCGCGCGCTGTTGGTAGCCGCGCGACAGCGTACGCACCACGTCGTCCAGCCGCCGCGCAATGCCGACGCGTGTCGCAACCTGATGGATACGCGCGTCCATATCTTCCAGCGCGTACAGCCGCGCGTAAAATCGCAAATTCTCCGCGACCGTGAGATCGTCGTATAGCAGCGTTTGGTGTCCGATGTAGCCAATGCTCGCCCGCGCTTCCATCGCGCCCGCGGGAATTTCGATTTCGTTGATGGCGACGCGCCCGCGCGTCGGTCGCGCCAGCGTCGCGAGAATGCGGAGCAGCGTGGACTTGCCCGCGCCGTTCGGTCCGACCAGCGCGACGACTTCGCCCGCGCCGATGTTCAGCGTCACGCCGCGCAGCGCGTATTTGTAACCAAAAGTTTTTTCGAGCTTCAGAGTTTGAATCATCTTTTAATTCGCGGTGGGCACGTACGGACGCGGCGCATTATTTTCGTGTTCATTCGTCTATATTCGTGGACGTTTTCATCAACTCGGCTTTCAATTCCGCGCGCTGCGGGCGATATTCATCCTCTGCGATTGCTCCCTCGTCGAACGCATCGTCGAGCGCCGCAATGGCTCGCAATTGCGCAAGCCGCGTTTCTGCCAGCGCGACCTTCGCGGACGGTGGCACTCGCTTGCGGAGAAAAAATGGACTCGCGAGGAGCGCCAACGCGCCGATGGCGCCGACCGCCACGATTACGTTGCGGGTTGGGGCGGAATTATCCGCGCCGGGCAGATTCGAAAGCGCGAGATTCACGATCGAACCCACAGGAATATTATTCCCGCTCAGCTGTAAATATTTTTCCCCGGTCTGAGTGGTGAAGGTGTCGTGAATCGGCAGCTGTGGACTCGACACGCGAATATCTCCGATTTGTGAAACGAGCACGTTCATCCGCGCGATGCTGTTTCTCAGACGCAGCGCCAGAGCATACTCCGGTGCTTTGGTCACGAGTGTCACTCCAAACAAAATTTGCGTTGTCGTCGGTAAAATCGGATAAGCGAGCGAGCCATCTGCGCCGCGCACCGCGCGCGATTCGTCGCGCGGGTCGTTGAACGCGACCCGAGTCGCGTTATTAGGAATGGGCAGTGGTAACAAAAACGCGCGGTCGGAGGCATTCGTCACCTCGATCAATTCGATGCCGTTGATTTGTTTTTGCCCCACGTCGAGGATCAAGTGAGCGCGGTCAATTTGAAAATTCACGGGCAGTGTTTGTGTTTCATACACGGTCATCGAAATCGGTTGTGTGGCGGAAGCTTGCCCCTCGACGGTGTCACTGAAATAATGCAGCCCCGCATAATCGACGCGCGTAAAGAACGTAGCACCCCGGTCGAGTGAGAGACCTGCGAAAGTGAAGCGTCCATTCGCATCGGTCGGAACGGTGCGCGTGATCGGACCGGTGGAGGTGATCTGAAATAACGTGACCGCAAGATTCGCGATGCTTTCGTTGGGCGCGCCTTTCGTTCCATTAAAAATCTGCCCGTCGATGCGCATGCTCGCCTGCGCGAAGGCGGTGAAACCGAACGTCGTAAACAACAAGAACGCCGCGCAAATTATCGCGGCGCCCAAATTTTGATCGACGACGGATTGAGAACGCGGCATCGGTTACGACAGAGCCTGCCCGCAGCGCGCGCAAAAGCGATCACCGCGCGAATATGCGCGACCGCAATTGGAACATTGGAGAGTGGCGCGCCCCCTCCCTTCGTCCCTCCCCCGTTGAACGGGGGAGGGTTGGGTGGGGGTCCGTCTCCTCAATGCCGCGATTTCTTTTTCAATCTCAGCGTCAAGCGTCGAAGCATTCGCCGGCGTATCGCCCACTGCGTCGAGTTCTTGCAAAACCACCGCGGCGCGCGAAAGATATTTTTCGCGCAATGCACCATAATCCTCCGCGTCGAGCTTGCCCAATTGGTAATCCAGATCGAGGTCATGCAGCGTGGCGTAGAGTCCATCGCGCTGCGCCATCAGATCGCCGAGCGCGCCGGTCGTAATCGTTTGCAATCGCGGGCGCGAATTATAAAGCGGATACGCGAGGGCAGCAAGCACCGCGAGGAGGAGAATCAGAGCGAGAAAAATTTCCATAGAGGGGCGGTCGCGGATTCACGCGGAGGATCGCGGAAAAGATATTTCAAATCTGTGGAAATCTGTGACGATCCGCGTCCACTTGCATTACTCGCTCGGCTGGGAGTATGACAACGCGGGCGCGGCGCGGACGACCTCGCGTTCGCGTGCGGCAGTCTCGACCGCGTCGGGCCACAAGGTTACGACCGTCGAGAGCAAAAATAAAATGCCGCCGAGCCATAGCCAACTCACCATCGGATTGACGTACGCGCGAAAACTCACGTCCGCAAAATTGTCGCTCCAGCCGTTGATGATGACGTAAAGATCGCGGCGGAACAAGGGCGCGTCATTGTAAATCGCAGGGACGGTCTGCGGCTGCTGCTGGCGCGTGTAAAAAACATTCGCGGGCTGCAAGGTCGTCACGCGTCGCCCGTTTTCAAAAACTCCCACCGTCGCGGTCGTGAGGATTCCTTCGCCGCTCGGAATATTGCTCGCGACATTTTCAAACTGCAGCGTGTACCCTTGCGTCGTGAACGACTGCCCGCGCGTCAAGGTGCGCGTTTCATCCGTGCCATACGCGCGCGAGCCAATGATGCCGATCGCCATCACCATCACCGCGAGGTGAATCAAATAGCCGCCGTAACGCCGCCGGTTGCGCGACAACAAATGCGTGAACGCGGTGAAGAGCGGCTCGCGCGTATTTTTTTGACGCGCGCGTGAGGCGAGATAAATATCGGTCAGCGTGGTCGTGAACACGAACGCGATCAGCGCGACGCCAAAGAGTGGGATCCCGTCGCGCACGCCGAGCAGGAACGCGAGCGCAGTAATAATGGCGGTGAGCGCGAGCGGCACGATCAATTTACGTCCGAGTTTGGACAAGGTCGCGCCGCCCCAGCCGATCATTGGAATAATGCCCATCAGGAGCAAAATGCCCGCAAAAATCGAGCCGACGACGAGATTGTAATACGGCGGTCCAACCGTGAGTGTTTCGCCGGTCGCAAGCTCGCTGATGATGGGCCAGATCACGCCGATGAGAATCGCCATCGCCGCGCCGAGAAACAAAATATTGTTGATGAGAAAAAAGATTTCGCGCGAGAGCAGCGAGTCGAATTCATTCTCGCTCGCTAATTTGTCGAGACGCGTGAATAGCAAAATAGTTGACGCGACCAAAACGATGGCGACGAATGAGAGGAACCAAGGTCCGATATCCGATTGCGTGAAGGCGTGGACGGATTGCACCACACCGCTGCGCGTGAGAAAGGTTCCAAACAGGACGAGACCGAAGGCGATGATGATGAGTCCAATATTCCAAATCTTGAGCGTGCCTTTGCGTTCCTGCACCATCACCGAATGCAAAAACGCGGTGCCGACGAGCCACGGCATAAACGCGGCATTCTCCACCGGGTCCCAGCCCCAGTAGCCGCCCCAGCCGAGCACATCGTACGCCCAACGTCCGCCGAGCAATAAGCCCATTCCCAAAAAGAGCCACGGCACCATCGTCCAGCGGCGCGTGGTGCGAATCCAATCGTTGTTCAAGCGACCGCTCAGCAGCGCGGCGATGGCGAAACAAAACGGAATCGTGAAACCGACATAGCCGAGATAAAGCATCGGCGGGTGAATCGCCATCGCCGGATGCTGCAACAGTGGATTGAGTCCCGCGCCGTCTGCCGGTACGACGTCCATTTTCGCGAATGGGCTGGAAACAAAATTCAGCATCACTGCGAAAAAGAATTGGATGCCCATCAGCGCCGCGATGACGTACGGCATCAGGTCGCGATTCGTGCCCCACTTTTTGACGACGACCGCGATTCCGTACAGCGACAGAATCCACGACCAGAAAAGCAGCGAGCCGGATTGACCCGACCACAACGCGGTGATGGTGTAGGGAATGAGCGGCAGACTCACCGAGGTGTGATTCGCTACCAACTGGAGTGAAAAATCGCGCGTGACGAGCGCGTAGAGAATTGAAACCACCGCCGCGCCGATGAGCAAGGTGAAAATGATGACGCCGTTGCGCGCGCTGTCAATCAGCTCGGGCACGCGACGGCGCGCGCCGATATAGCCGGCGAGCGCGGTGTAGCCCGCGACGATGAGCGCGAGGAGCAGAGCAATTGAGCCGAGAGTCGTCATACTAGACAAAAATGTTTATCGAGGGAATTGGGTTGATGGGCTGCAAGCTCAGCTAAATCCGGCAATGGGAACTGACAGCATCCGCACTGATTTTTGCTTCGTAGCAATCTCTTCAACGCGCCGTAAGAGGCTAGAGTGATAGTAGCGATTGCCGCAATGGTTACAGATCCCGATCGGCACGTGTTCAAGAATTACAAAGCCGTTTTTGTGTTTGAACACCTCTTGTTCCACCACGCGCTCCTCGACGATACCGTCACAGCCTTCACATTTATATCCGTACATTTTATTTCTCATTCATGAATCTCGTAGACGGCGATAATAAGATAGGCGCCGGTCTCTTTGAAGCGACCAACTGTACCAACTTCTCTCCTCCGACAATCCGATAATTGTATAACGTGTCCCGCGCGGGTCATCCTCTTCTACCTTGGTAAGCTTGCCGCTCATAATTGATTGTTCGAGATCGAGGATGCTCAAGCCCTCTTCCGCCATTTCGTTGACTGCATGTTGGGTCAAATCATATTCGCCACTGAGTATTGCCGCCCGGATTTCTTCAACAACTCGCATACATCAACAGGCGACGAGCGGCTCAATAACTCGAATCGGGATTCTGCGGATTTGTGTTCGTGTCGGTGTTACTGCCGAAGGTCTGCCACCGGTAATCGGACGCGGGAACGTTCGCCGCATCGTACTTGGAGGGACATTTCGCGAGGACGAGCGAGGCGTTGAACGTGCCGTCCGCAGTCAGCTTGCCTTCCGCGATGACTTCGGTCGCCTTGTCAAAGGTATCGGGCATAACACCACTGTAGGAGATCGGCAAATTTTTCGCGCCGTCAGTGATGACAAAAGAAATCTGGTTGCTCTTGAGGTCCTGTTTGATTGAATCCTGTACGAGATTGCCGCCGACGCGCGCGCCCTGTCCCACCGCCGACGCGCCCTTGCTCAAAAGCTCGGACGGTTTTTTGTAATAGGGCTGTCCTGTATTCACCAGCGTTGTGAAAATCAAATAGCCGATCGCGCCGAAAATCAAAAATGCGCCAATCAAATATTTTGTCTGACGCACGGGCTTGCGACGTGAGCTTGGAAATGGAGTTGTACTCATAAGTTCACCTGATGGACCCCGACCGCGG
>JBBSHK010000086.1:0-8845 GCA_038253185.1 Anaerolineae bacterium
CCATGCCGCGGGCGGGAGATTTCGTCGTGGTCAATTTGTACTGGTTGCCCCACGCGCCGCTCGACACGACCTACTATTTTTCACTGCGCTTGCGCGATGCGCGCGGCAATTTGTGGATGCAGCGCGATGGCGAGCCGGCGGGCGGATTAGCGCCGGTGGGGGGATGGGCCCCCGGGAAATTGACGTACGAGAAAGAAGGTTTTTTCGTTCCACCGGACGCGCCGCCTGGAGTCTATTCGCTGGAACTCGCGCTATATGACGCGCACTCGCACGAGCCGCTGCGCGTTGAGGGTAAGTCCGTTGCGACACTGGGCACGATCCAAGTACTGGCTTCGAATCACAATCCACCGTTGCAAGCTTTTCACATTCCGCTTCTGGCGAATGGTTCGCGCGCGAGCGACGCGTTGGTCGGTTACGGTTTGAGTGAGCCAGAGCCGCGCACCGCGGACTCTATCGAGTTGAGCACATGGTGGCGTGGCTTGCCGGACGCCGCGAGTCAATTAGAAGTCACGCTGCGCGATGGGCGCAATCAATTGTTCACGGTCGGTCGCGCGCCGCTCTTTGCGAATGCGCCCGCTGAATTCAACCCCGCGCAGATTATACGCGCGCGGCACAGCGTGATTCTGCCGCCGCAAGCTGCGCCGGGACACGCCGCGCTCACGCTCAATCTCACAAAGCAGAGCGGCGAAATCCAGACCTACGATCTCGGCGCGTTCGATTTGCGCGCGAGCGATCGCCAGTTCACGGCGCCGCGCGTGTCGCATCTGCAATTGGCGGCATTCGGAAGCTCGATTCAATTTATCGGCTATGAGCTTGATCGCCAGAGTTTCAAGCCCGGAGAGACATTCAAATTAAAATTGTATTGGCACGCGACACAAGCCGTGAATCAGAGCTACACTGTGTTTGTGCATTTGCTGGACGCGCGTAGCGTCTTGCGCGCGCAGCAGGATTCGATCCCGCGCGGCGGCGAGCTTCCCACCGACCGTTGGCTGCCGGGCGAATATGTTCAAGACGTCTACACGCTCACCATTCCACCCGATGCGGAAGCGGGCGATTACCAAATTGAGATTGGGCAGTACTCTGCCGATTCGCAGGCGCGCCTCGCCGCATTCGACGGGAATGGCGCGCCGCTCGCGGATAATCGCGTGCTGCTGGATTCGCTGATCCGCGTGGCGAAGTAAATCAGTGTCTACGCGCGTCGATTCCGACAACCCGATGGACTGGAATTTCCCACCCCCTCGATCCCGCGCCCTCGCCGTGTTGGTTTTGATTTTTCTCGCGCTGGGCTCAATCTATTCGGTCGTGACCCCGATCTTTGAAGCCGGCGACGAAATCTGGCATTATCCGTTCGTCCAATATCTCGCGACGACCGGACAGCTTCCGGTTCAAGACCCCGCGCGCAAGGCGATGTGGGAACAAGAGGGAGGACAGCCGCCGGTGTATTACGCGCTGGCGGCAGCCGCGACTTTTTGGATCGACACACGCGATCTCGAACAGGTGCGCTGGGTGAATCCGTACGCGCGGATTGGCATACCGCTCGCGTTTGGGAATAAAAATCTCGTCGTGCATACGAGCGCTGAAAATTTTCCGTGGCGAGGGACAACGTTCGCGGTTCATCTCATCCGAATAATGTCGCTGCTAATGAGCGCAGGCTCGGTGATTGTTACCTATCTGCTCGCGCGTGAGACCCTCGGTACCCGCTTTCCCAACCCCTCCCCCGAAGAGAGAGAGGAGATGCCGATTCTCGCCGCCGCGCTGGTTGCGTTCAACCCGATGTTTCTTTTTATCAGCGCGTCGGTGAACAATGACGCGCTGGCGACACTGCTGGCATCGCTCGCCTTATTTTTGATCATCCAACTTGTCACGCGTGGCGCGACGCCCGCGCGTGTTCTCGCGATCGGCATCGTAACGGGACTCGGCGCCTTGACTAAAGAGAGTGACCTCGCGCTGATTCCACTCGCGCTGCTGGTCGCGGCGTGGCTGGCGTGGCGCGCGCACGATCCAAAGTTGATTTTACAAAGCGGCGTACTGATCGGAATTCCCGCGCTGCTGATCGCGGGCTGGTGGTACGCGCGGAATTTTTTGCTGTATGGTGATCCGCTCGCGCTGAATGTGTGGCTGAAAATCGCGGGCGGACGCGCGACGCCGGCGACATTGCCCGGACTGGTCAACGAATTTCAGGGCTTTCGAATTTCGTTCTGGGGAAATTTCGGCGGCGTGAATTTGATTGCGCCCGAGTGGGTCTACGCGGCGCTGGATTTTATTTCACTGGTCGCGCTGGTCGGATTAGGGCTCGCGCTGGCGCGAAAAAAATTTCCGGAGATGTTGTGGATTCCGGCGCTGTGGCTCGGAATAATTTTCGCGAGTCTGATACGCTGGACATTACTCACCTATGCCTCGCAAGGTCGCTTGATTTTTCCGGCGATCAGCGCAGTCGGAATTTTGCTCGCGTTCGGGCTGGAACAATTTACGTTTCACGTTTTGCGCTTGCGCAAACCCGCTCGCGCTTTCATAATCCCGTACTCCGCCGCTCTTTTCCTCTTCGCGTTCGCGCTCGCCACTCCGTTCCTCATTATCGCGCCCGCGTACGCCCTACCCGCGCGCTTGACTTTGGACGCCGCGGCGCCGAATCCCGTTCACATTTCTTTTCGCGCCAACAACGCGCAGCCGGAACTGGTCGGCGCGCAAGTTGCTCGAACGGTGGACGCGCGCGATGAATTACCCCTCACGTTGTATTGGCGCACGCCGGAGCCAATTGACGACGACCTGTATGTTTACATTCACCTGTACGATGCGGCTGGAAAAGCCATCGGTCAGTGGGACGCGCTGCCGGGGAATGGTCTGTATCCCGCGCGGTTGTGGCAACCCGATCAAATCATTGTCGATCAATATCGCGTACCGGTGATGATTGATAGCACGGCTCCAGCTCAAGTTGGGCGCGTCGAAGCGGGCTTGGCGCGCGTGGGCACGACCATTCCGCTCAGCGGGCGCGATCCGAGCGGTCAAGAGATTACGCCGGTGATCGGGCAGTTCAAAATTGCGGCGCGCCCACGCGTCTCGTCGGCGCGTCCTGCGCGGTTTCTTTTCGGCGACGCCTTGCAACTTATCGAATTGAATGTGACCGGAACACGCGGCATCTCCCAATTCCAAGTGCTGCCCCCGCGCGCGGGCGCGCTCGACACGCCGCTCGCCGGCGGCGATTTGCTGCGAATTGAATTCACCTTCCGCGCGCTCGCGCCACTCCGGGAGGATTACACGCTCTTTGTTCATTTGCTTGACGCGCAGGGTCGCATCATCGCGCAGCAGGACGCCGCCCCGCGCGGGGTCGCTTATCCCACATCGTTCTGGGAGGCGGGCGAAGAAGTTGCCGACCAGATCGAATTGTCGGTCCCGGCGAGCGGCACTCGCGGCGATTACCAGATCGAGTTTGGTCTCTATCGCGCCCGCGACGGCGCGCGCTTGACTGTGTCTCAATTGGCAGCCGATGAATGGCGCGCGGCGGGCGATCACTTATTGCTCGCGCCGATCCGCTAAAAAAATGGGGCGATTAAAACAGAGAGCGATCATTGCGTCCCTAGTTGATTCGAGAAATTAATACCCGAAGGTCAGGCCGATGTCAATTTGACTTGCGTCCTATCTTTTTTTGCGCGCGCAATTTTTCAAAAACGTTGGAGTCAAGTTCAACTCGTGGTATAATTTCTCCGCGAGTAACTTGGCGCATTCGTCTAGTGGACCAGGACGCCGCCCTCTCAAGGCGGAGATCACGGGTTCGAACCCCGTATGCGCCACTGGCATAAGAATCAAAGCACCTCAAAGCGGGGTGCTTTGATTTTCTTGATCGATGTTTTTCATCAAACGATTTGGTTGAGGGTCTTGAGTTTGGAGCCCACAGCCTTGCAAGTCCTGTCAATACTGGCTGCCGTTCTCAAACGAATGTGCCAGCCGAATCCGTGAGGCGCGCTCAATGTCGGCAAGCGCACGCGTGACATCGCCCTGCCGGAGATATGCATTGCCGCGAATCATATACGCGCTGTCGTCGTTCGGATCTAGCTCGAGCGCGCGGCTCGCATCGGCGAGGGTGAGAGCGTACTCGCCGAGATCGTAATAGACAAACGCGCGATTCGTCAAGGCGTTGACGTACTGCGGACGCAGATCGAGCGCGCGATCAAAATCCGCGAGCGCGTGATCGAGGTTGCCGCTCTTCCAGTAGGCGAAGGCGCGATTATTGTACGTTTCCGCATCGTCCGGCTTGAGCTCGAGCGCGCGACTGTACGCCGCCAGCGCGCTTTGATAATCACTCTGCTGCAACAGCGCATCACCGCGCGCGCGCAATGATTCAGCAGTGCTGTCTGCCGGCGCGGGCGACGGAGTGGAAATGCGGAGACTCTCACTATGTCCCGTCCGCATCGCATCACAGGCGGCGAGCAGAACAAGCGCCAGAACCAGACTCCACATTTTCCAACCACGCATAGGCGATCTCCCTTTCCAATAGTAGAATTCTCACGAACTATTTTATCCCGGTACGATAACCTGACCAACTTTTCGAGATGGTCTTTGACCGCACGCGCACTCGCGGAAACGAACACGAAAAGCATTCCATCCTATAACAGTTGTCACAACATCAATCGCCTGTCGTTAACAGCAATGACAAACCTCATCCACAAAGGCAATTCATATGTTAAGGTCAACCCGTAATCTAAAATATAGTAAGCTGACTCCGGTCGAACGCAAACAGCAATTACGCAAGTCGTTGCTGCATCATCTCATCGCGGTGAATCCAAGCCGTCTCGGAATTCGCGATGCGCGCAACCGCCCAAAAGGGATGGGCTGTTTACCGGTGATCGCCGGAATCCTCTTGCTGCTCTTCGTTGGGTTCATCGTACTGATCGGTTTTGTAATCGCCGGCACGCTGAGCGTCTATTCGGCACTCGCGAGTTCGCTGCCGCCCGCCGATCAACTCGCGAATATTCACGTCGACCAATCGACCAAAATCTATGACCGCAACGGCGACCTGCTGTACGAAGTCGTCGCGCCGACGAGTGGTAGGCGGACGATTCTACAACCGGAGCAGATACCGGAGATTATCAAGCAAGCAACCATCGCGACCGAAGACCCTTCCTTTTACACCAACTCCGGGATTGACCCCTCGGCTCTGGTGCGAGTCTTGTATTACGCGCAATCGAAAGGAACGGTGATCGGCGGCTCGACCATCACGCAGCAGCTCGTGAAAAATACGTTGCTCACGCCCGAGGCGACGCTCGAACGCAAGATTCGCGAGGCGATGCTCTCGATTCAGATCACTCAAAAATATCCCAAAGAACAAATCCTCGCGCTGTACCTGAACACGAACAACTATGGCAATCTCGCCTACGGGATTCAAGCCGCCTCACAGTCCTATTTCAAAAAAGATGTGGGTGAATTGGACCTCGCCGAAGCGACGCTGCTCGCGGGACTACCGCAGCAACCGGCGATCTATGATCCTTGCCAAAATCCAGAGGCAGCGCTGAATCGTCAAAAGATCGTACTGGGGCTAATGCTCAAGCAGGGCTATGTAGATGCCAAGCAGTCGGACGCCGCTTCGGACGAAATGAAAAAGCGCTTGCTCTCCAAAGTGTTTACCACCAACTGCACCGCCGAAGTGGGCACGACCTCGCCCCACTTTGTGGCGTACGTGCGTCAAGTGTTGGAGGAAAAGTACGGACCGGAGGCGCTGTACCGCGGCGGGCTGCAAGTGTACACGACGATTGATCCGGCAATGCAGCGGATTGCCGAGGACGAGGCGCGCAAACAAATCGATTCGCTCAAAGGCAAACACGTTTCCGACGCTGCGGTGGTGGCGATGAACCCGCGCACCGGTGAGATTTATGCGATGCTCGGCAGCGTGGACTTTTTCGACAAGAGCATCGACGGTCAGGTCAATGTGGCGACGCGCCTGCGCCAGCCCGGCTCATCGATCAAGCCAATCAATTACGTGACAGCTTTGAAAAGAGGCTGGACGCTCGCCACGCCGATTCTCGACGCGCCCGCGAAATTTCCGAACGGCAATGAACCGCCGTACGTGCCAATCAACTATGATAAGAAATTTCACGGCATCGTGAACGTTCGCACGGCGCTCGCGAACTCACTCAACATTCCCGCGATCAAAACCTTGTACTTTGTCGGCGTGCCCGAGATGATGGATACGGCTCAAAGCATGGGGATTACGACGCTGCGCGATCCCTCGCGCTACGGACTTTCGTTGACGCTGGGCGGCGGCGAAGTCCAATTGGTAGAGTTGACGGGCGCGTACTCTGTTTTTGCGAACCAGGGACAACGCGTCCCGTTCACCCCCTTTCGCAAAATCATTGACGGGCAAGGGCGCACGATCTTTGACGTGGAGAGCAATCCCACACCGCCGATCAAAGTGCTCGACCCGCGCTATGCTTATCTGATGACAAGCGTGCTCTCGGACAATAACGCGCGTGCGCCCGAATTTGGGCTGGACAGTCCGCTGAAGCTTTCGCGTCCCGCCGCCGCCAAGACCGGCACGACCAACGATTTTCGTGACAACTGGACGATGGGTTATACGCCCGAACTGGTGGTCGGAGTCTGGGTCGGCAACAAAGACAACAGTCAGATGCAGGACGTGTCCGGTATTTCCGGAGCCGCCCCGATTTGGCACAATTTTATGGAGCGGGTCTACAAAGAGGTCGCGCCCTTCAAGTCGGTTGCGCCGCACGCATTTCCGATCCCGTCCGGTCTCGTGCAGGGAGTTGTCTGCAATGAGTCGGGACTGCTCGCGGGACCCGGTTGCCCGCCGAAGAGTCGGCATACGGAAATTTTCTTGGCAGAGCAAGCTCCCAAAGAGTACGACAAATTTTGGGGCGGCGGTTGGGGCAACCTCTGCGTTCCGAAATTCCCAGACGGTGAACTTTCGGACAAGGCAAAAGCCGCGTTGCAATCCTACGAGGAGCAAGTCAAGTGGGCGACCGCGCACAACCTGCCGCAATCGCTGGCGGGAGTCGTTTTCTGCTCGTCACAGAATCAGGGACCCGCGCCCGGCTCAGGCACGCCCTCTGCTTTCTTGGGGACCAATAATTTCGCGGGCGATCAGTTGGCGAATACCAACAACCAGAACAATAATCAACCTGCACAACCCAAACCTGAACAAACGAAAAAGCGTCCTTGAATTCGCATCTGCAAAAAAAAGCCACCCGGCATAACCGGGTGGCTTTATGATTTATCTACTAATAACGACTGCGTCCACCACCGCCGCTGCTGCGACCGCCCCCGCGTCCACCGTAGCCGCCGCGTGAGCCGCCACTGCCACCGCTCCCGCCGCGGAACCCGCCACCACCGCCACCACCGCGCTCTTCGCGCGGTCGCGCAATGTTGACGGTCAAGCGGCGACCGTCCAGTTCGTAATCATTAAACATCTGGATCGCCTTTTCGGCGTCAGCTTGGGTTACGAATTCAACAAAACCAAAGCCCTTGGGACGCCGCGTATCGCGGTCCATGATCAAGGTCACTTCTTTGATCTCACCCGCCTGAGCAAAAAGTGACCGCAAATCGTCCTCTGCAATATTGTAGGACAAGTTGCCAACGTACAATTTCGATTCCATTCGAATCTCCTCTGGATACGAAAGCCCAGCACGTGGTCTGGAGCATTCAATTTTGATAAGATCGATCAAACCGTGACCACGTCACGGCAAGCAGCCGTGATTAAAAAAACCGCCAAGTCTCAAGACCGGACGGCACCATTAACCGGAACTACTCGTGTCTGACGCGCCACACTATAACACAATATCAACAGCGCGTCAATGATTGAATGAAGATCGCGTTCGCGCGCGCCGAGATTCCTGTACTCTCGCTTATTCTGCCGCTGCGTCGCGACTCGCAGTGCCCGCCGTAATCGCGCTAAAGCCACCGGCTGAAATCAGCGCCAGGTCCTGGTCACCGGTGCGCCGAATCAGGACGTCGCCCGCATCCACATCCAGTACGATGCCGTTCATTGTCTCGCCGCCGATCAGATGAACCGTGACCGTCTGTCCGATCAGACTCTTGTAAAATTCTTTGACCGTCTGAGATTTTTTTGCTTCCACACTCATTCTCCCCGCAGAGAAATTCGATTGCCCAGCAGCCGCGTCGATCCCAATGAAGAGCTATTCGAGATTCAGCCTTATGAACGCGGACAGCACGCCTGAAAAATAAAACGCGCAGGTCTTTTGTCAGAGACCTGCGCGTTCGTTTGTAGCAGGGGAGGAGGGACTCGAACCCCCAACCCTTCGCTTTGGAGACGAATGCTCTGCCAAATTGAGCTACTCCCCTATTTTTTTCTTCATTACGAAGAATGGCTTGCCTTTACCGCGATTAAGTGAACCGTACGTTGCTGTGAGCGCGTGGTGATTCGGACACAAGAGTCTCAAGTTCTCAGGCCGGTTGTTTTTATAATCTCCATCTATATGATCAACATGCAATGGTATTGATCCGCTGTTCGGATTCACCTCACTCCAGCCACATAGCTCGCACTGCGCTCCGCGCTTCTCCTTCAGATAACGGCGGATGTGCTTCGAAACGGTGACTCCGCCTCTCAACCCATCAGTCCTTCCTGCCAGCCAGTCCTCCACCCAGCACTTGTAGTCGGACTCGCCCTGGCAGCGATTATTGCAGAATCTCTTTTCCGGTCGCGAGACCGGCTATTGACAGTTCGCGCACAACAGACGGGGCTTGCGAGGCATTGGCATGAATCGATCCACTCGCCTTCGACGGAATTATTCTAGCATAACACAATGCGCGATGCAAGTTTGCATCAGAAAAAATTCAAGGTGCGTTAAAGCGCGCACGCAGCCATTTTCCAAAATCAAAA
>JBBSHK010000087.1:0-8788 GCA_038253185.1 Anaerolineae bacterium
AAAATAATCGTCACGCCACGCGTCGTCAAAGGTCAGGATCACCGGGTGCGAGGGCAGCGGCTGACCCGCGCGAAAATAAGCGATCAGGTCCGAAAAATAAATCGTGTGATAGTTATGATTGTAGAGGTACGCGACCTGCTGCTCAAAAATATCCGGCGCGACGGTGAATGAGCGCAGTGTGAGATCCGCGTTCGGACGCAGATATTCCAAATGATGGTACATCAAGATGGGCAGATGTACGCTGCGATGGGCAGGCGTTGCCGCCGCAGAGTTTTGAATTGGCGTGATGGTCGGGAGCCCCGTCGGTTCAGGCACCAGCGTCGCGCGCAGCGGCGGCAAAGTTTCTTCCGCGAAAATTGTGGTCTCTGCGATGGAGGTTGCCGTCGCGGAAACGGTGGCACGAGGCAGAGTTGCCGATTCAACTCGTGGCGTGGATGTGACTGGCACGAGCGAGGCGGAGGTGGAAGCGAATGGCGTCGGCGCGCCTTTTGGAGGAGAGGCGCACGCGATCAGCATCAGCAAGAAAAATAAATTCGCGTGCGTCAGAGTTGCGCGGAGTTTCGCCATTGAAACTACCTCGAGAATTTTCAGTGCCGCTAAAATTTATCGACAGGCTACGCGATTTACGACTTGAGCGAAAATTCTGCGCTAGCAGCAACCCATCCCGACCGGGTCTTTGGGATTGAGTGTGCTGACTTCTGCCGTGAGCGTGCCTTCGGTGTACGGTGGACTGGAATTTAGGGTCGTATCCAATCGCTCCCAGTGCCAGCCGTCATCCGCTCGATAAAAAGTGATAATGGAAAGTTGTGGCTTGCCATCTGCCGAGCGCCTCGCCGCCGCCGCATCGTCGCTATTGAAATTAATCGTGAACTTTAGCGGCGGAGAAAATTCAGTCACCGTATCGCCGGTCACATCATCCATGACCTGAGGGTTGATTACGGTGAGAATAAACTTTTCGATGCGTTTGTCCGGCGGTGGCGCGGTGTCCGGGTCGCCACCCAATGGATAAGCCGCCACGCGCAGCTTGTGTTTCGCGCCGCGTACTGTTTGGTCTGGAGCGACGACGACCACCTTGCGTTTGACCATGGGTACTAAACCCCCGTCTTCTTCGGGATCAAAAGTATAGGTGCTCGAATCAAAATCGGTTGACTTGGGGGGAGGTTCCGGTTGAGGCGATTCTGATCTGGGCGCTCGTCGGAAGAAATAGAGAATGACGAGCAGGATTACTGCCCCAATTACGGTCAGCAACGATAGATTCATTTCAGTCTCCTTTCAGCAGTTGTCCAGCATAATTCTAATTCGCTTGATGTTCGATCTGGTTTTCTGATTGGTGGAGAATGCGTTCGTAGGTTTCGCGGGCGCGTTTCAATTCGAGCGCGTGTCCGACCTGTTCCAAAATTTCAACCGATTGCCGCGCGTACGCGTGAGCGGATTCGATATCGCCGCGCGCCATTTGGACCTGTGCGAGCACGCGATATGCCGCGCCCAATCGTTCGTTGGAATTGGCGCGCTCGGCAGCGGAGATCGCTTGTTTCAAGTTCACTAGCGCGTCGTCCAGATGCATCTGCTGTAATTCTGTTTGTGCCAGTCCGGTGTGCGCGAACGCAAGCAGATAATCATTCTTCAACCTCTCGGATTGTTGAATCGCCTCGGCGAAATATTCCACAGCTTGGTCATACTGCTGCAAGTCTTGGGAGAGTTCACCGAGATTGCACAAACCGACCGCAAGGCTGAGCGGATCACCAAGCTCACGTCCCGCGTTCGTGGACGCCTCGTAATAAGCTAATGCAGTTCTGAGATCGCCGATGCTATAATAGCAGGTTCCCAAGATCATAGACGCGCGCGCGACGAGAACAGTATGTCCGAGTTTCTTGTATTGTGCTAGCGCGTTCTCCGCGGCATCAATCGCGGCTTGATATTCGCCCGTGTCCCGCAAAACATTTGCCAAATTAAGGTGAGCCATTGCGAGCTGGACCAGATCACCACTTCGCAGACTCAAATCTCTACTTTGCAGGAGAAAGGTTTTCGCATTCGCAAAGTCACCCACATACCAGTAGGCTACCCCAAGACCTCCGTTCGCCCGCGCTTGCTGTAAGAGTTCCCCATTACGCTCCGCTAGCGTCAGGCTCTCGCGATGGTATTTGAGTGCCTGCTTGTAATCACTGAGGAAATAATGGGTCATTCCCAAATCGAACAAGAGCTGAGCTTGCATCGAAGGGTCGAAGGTCAAGGACAAGGAATTTTGATATGACTGCGCGGCGCGGTCATACATTCCCAACGCCTTGTAGCCATCGCCAAGTGTGCGTTCCAGCGCGCCTTGATTATAGTCAGAAACTTGGCTTGCCCTTACCGCTTCCAGCAACTGCACGAGAGCTTGCCCCCGCCCGGTGAAAATCAAATCTTGCGCGCGCGGCAGAACTTCACTGAATGCCGCGTTATACTCGTGCGCGCGCAACCAGTGTTCGGCGAGGAGTAAAGTCATTTCGAGATCGCGCTCAGGATACAATTGTGCAATGGCTCGCGCCACCGCGCGATGAAGCTCGATGCGACGTGAGCTTAGCATAGAATTGTAAGTTGCGTCGTGAACGAGGGCATGCTTGAAACGCGCATAATGCTCCGAGCTTTCATCAGAAATCCGTATCAAGTCTCGCTCTTGCAAGAACATCAATTGATGCGTAACGCTCAAATTTCCCATCATCGAGTCAGGTTTTCCAAAGTTGTTTCGATTGTACTTCTGACAGAGTGGTGTGTCAATGCGGCTATACCAGAATCTCGGTGCTCGCGGAAATTATTGTACGTAAAATCCTCGTGTCATTCGTGAGCGTATATTACATTACCATTTACCGATCCGTTGTATCTTATAGCAGGAGCGAAAACTCATCAGGGGTTTGCCAGAATCCATGCGCCCAATTCTCAAACTTTTGTTTCTATTGATAACACTTTCCAGCGCGATTTTGTTTTCCGCCTGCGCGAGTCCTCCTGCGGATCAACTCTCGCCGACGCCCGCGCAATCCGCCGCGCCTACATCTAACCCCACCAATACAACGACGGCAGTGCCCGCGCCGACCAACACTACTGCCGCGACGAACACGTCCGCGGCGACAACTACTCTGGTCAGCACCGCGACCAGCGCGCCGACAACCACCGCGACCTCCTCCGTAACCGGGAACGCTGGTAACGGAAAGGCGCTTTTCGCCGCGCAGCCGTGCAACTCGTGTCACGATATCAGTCACCCATTCCCCGGTGGCGAGGTGTGTCCGAACCTCGGAAACATCGCGACGGAAGCTGATCGGATCGTACGTTCGCCGGACTATCACGGACAGGCAAAAGACGCGGCGGGATACATTCGCGAGTCCATTGTGAATCCCGATGCGTATATTGTACCGGGTGATCTGTATCATACCGACGATGGACACAGCCGCATGCTCAAGAATTTTGCGCAGATACTCAAGCCATCAGAGATCGATGACCTCGTCGCCTTTCTGATGCAGCACCAATAAGTCAAATGTGACTGGAACACGTAATGCCCTCACAATAAATTTTGTGGTATGATAAGGGCGCATTGCGCTCGACAATACGTTTCAAAGGAGGAGCAAGTATGTCTCAAGTTCATAAGCTCGTAGTTTTGCTCGGGGTATTGGCGCTCTTGGCTGTGCCCACGTTCGTGCTCGCGGCAGGACCCGCCAAGACGGGTGACACCATCACGATTACATTGAATGCCCAGAATAACTCTGGAGTTTCCGGCAAAGCCGTTCTGACCGATATGGGTGGTGGTCAGACCAAAGTTGACGTGACCGTCACCGGTGAGCCCGCTGGCGCATCCGAACCGATGCATATTCACGACGGCAGTTGCGCCACTCTCGGCGGTATCAAGTTCTCGCTGCCGAACGTCGTGAACGGCGCATCGACCACGACGGTGCCTGCCTCGCTCGAATCACTCGAGACCGGCAAGTTCGTCATCAACGGTCACGAGTCAGCGACGAATCTCGGCAAGTACGTCTTTTGCGGTGATATTCCCTCAGCCGCTTCGATGGCAGCTCAGACCACCGGCACTGCACCCGCGGCAACCGGTGCATCAACCGCCGCGGCAACCAGCGCGGCAACCGGTACCAGCGCGGCGCCCTCGACCGCACCAGCGACCGGTGGCGGCGACTCGAACAGCCTGCTGATTCTGGCTGTGGTGCTCGGCTTTTTGGCAGTCGGCAGCGGGTTGATGGTACGGCGATTCGCACGGTAAGCGAATTCTAGAAAGAGAAACGGTCAGCGTAAACTACGCTGACCGTTTTTTATTTTCTGCTATATCAAAAAATATATTGCTTCTCCGCGCGCTATCGTAAAATCAGGGGCAAGAAGATTGGCAAGAAAATGGGTGGCGGCGCGCCGGAGGTATTCATCCTGAGCAGAGTGATCGAGTTCGGCGCAAACGTATAGACGATCGAGCTGCCGATATTGCTCAGGGTGAATGGGGGCGCGTTTGACAGATCATCTGAAGGATTCGTAACATTGTTCAAGGTCACACTCGTCGCGCCGAGCGTCGCGGCTTTGACTTCGTCGGCGGTCCCACTCACGACGTTTACTCCCGCATCAAAACTAATCGTTCCGGTAATCGCGCTGCTCGTCTTGTTGATTGCCAACAGCGACAAGGTCGAAGGACTAACGCGTCCCGCATAGACGCTGAGCTGCGACGACGCACTTACGGTGGAAGTGACCGGCAGCATCTCATTCCCAAAACGCGACCACAAGGGGAAGGCGTAATATTGCGGACTGCGCGCAAAACTATGATCGACTTGCAGCAGGTCATAGCAGGTGCCGTTCGAGGCGCAGCCGTTCGTCAGGTCCCACTGATTCGCCATCGCGAAACCACTCTGCATTGCCTGTCCAATGCTGTCAGCGATAAAGAGTGCATTCACTGCGCGCGTCATTAACTGATTCGTGTCCTGCTCTTGAACCGAGACAAGATTGTATTCCGTCGCGGCGACCGGGATCTGCCGCCCATGCGCGTTCGCGTTGAACGCGTTTCGCAAATTCGTTTTTATCTGCGACCAATTGATTTCCGGCTGCGCGAGAATTTGCGCGTAACCGCTCGGTGTGTTCGGGGGCGGCGTGAAATAGGCGTACGGATGCACGATGTAAAAATCCATCACGCTGCCCGCCGCCGCGAGCACCTTGTTGCCCCAGTTGGTAAAGTCACTGGGGTTCTCCGTGCCGACCGCGCCGACGAGAATCGTCGGATCCACCGCGCGCATCGCGTTGCGAAACGCGAGATAGCCCTCGTGACCGCTAATGCCATTCACGTACTCGGCGCCGTCGCAAGTCCACGTATGTTCCCAGCCGTACGAGACACAATTCGCGCCGCCGTACTGTGGATCGCCGCCGTAAATTTCATTGCCGAATTCCCAATATTGGATTCCGAGCGGAGTCGCATTGCCGTGATCGACGCGCAGTTGTGCCCAATGTCCGGCGGTGTACCAGTTCGTGCCGTGAATATCGACGCCGATGCTGGTCGTGTTCGTGATGTACGAATTAAAGAATGCGACTGCCGCCGCGGCTTCTTTCGAAGTGACATTCACGTTCATCGTGTACATTGGCTGCTTGTTGGTTGCGCGAATGAAATTGATAAAGTCGGTGGGTCGCGCTGCCCACGATTCCCACCCACTGCCGCAGGGATACGCGCCGCTTTGGTTCGCGCCCATTTCACAAGAGAGCCAACCGTAATCATCGCTCCAACTGCCGCCGGGGATTCGCAACATGCTTACGCCCGACGCGCTTGTCCGTGCGCGCAACGTCACGTTCGCGAAATTGGGTCCGACCCACGCCGGCAGATTCGAGCTGAACAGCCGCGCATCTACCGCCGTTGCCGCGGCGCTCGAATCGATGTGAATGTTCGCGCTCGTTACGGGTGGCGCGGTGCTCGCGACGAGACGAATATCGTCAATATAAAATGTGGTCTGTCCGGTATTCACGTTGCTCTGAAACGCCACGCTGCCGAGCGAGCCGCCCGACAGATTCAGCGCGCTGAGCGGGATCGTGACCACGCTCCATTGATTCGCGACTGGACCGCCGGACAGAAAAGTGTTGAGGTCGACAGAGTTGTTCGGATAATTCGTGCCCGCGTCCGCTTGCACGCTCAAGGTTTGCCCGCCGCTCGTGCCGCCGTGAATCGCAAAGCGCAGCGCGGTGTAATCGGTCAAGGCGATGTTGCCCGACGGATGCACCAGCCACAACGCGCCCCAGTTGCCGCTGTTATACGCCACACGGATTGAATCGGCGCTGGCGTTATACGTCGGCGAGGTGTTCGTAAAATTTAAGGTCGTGTCGAACGACCAAGACGCAAAGCCGTTCTGAAGCGCGTCATCGTAGAGCAACACATCCGCCGTTTGTAGAACACGCGGTGAGGCGGTCGCGATCTGCTTGAAAGAGGTGAGCAAAATGAAAGTGAAGACGAGCGCGAGCAGCACCCGCGAAGAATGAAAGTTATTGTGAATCATCGATAGGAGTATAGTTGAGTTTTCGTTCGTTGCCACTATGTCGTTTGGGGGATTGACGAAGAATTGGGACGTAGATAATTATGGAAAATATTTTGAATCCGTGTTTATCTGTGTCCCAACTTTCCGTCGAGCGCGCGTTGGCATTGCTCCAGCCACTGCGCGAACACGAATTCATCTTTGACGGGTTGTAACTTGAAGACATAGCCGAGCACTTCCAAAAAGGCGAGCGCGGTGTACGCGCCGAGGCGCGCCGTGTCGAGTGACACCCCCGAGCGCGCGTACTCCTTCAGAAACGTCGCCACCCACAGTTCACTCTTTTCATATGAATCCGTCCGCGCGTGGCACATCACGCGACTCTGCGCAATAAAATAGCCCACATCCCGTTCGGCGTAACCCATCGCGAAACGGTCCAGGTCAATCACGCTCACGCGCGCGCCCGCGATATAAATATTTTTCGGGTGATAGTCGCCATGCGTGGGCACCAAGCCCTCGCTGGATTCGAGTACCAGTCGTGCTTGGAGCGTGGCGCGAATTAAATTCAAGCGCGATGCGTAGTGTGGAAATAGTTTCGAGAGCAAATCGCCCCACGTTTCCGCGCGCGCGATCTCGGCGTGAACCTGCGCGGCAAAGACCGATGGAAAAGTCGCGCCCCGAGTGTGAAGCTTGCCGAGCCAGCGCGCGGCGAGACGCACCCGTGCCCGCGCGCTCGAGGGATCATCCAAATAATCGGCGAGTTGCCCTCCTGCCGCGACGGTTTGCAGCAAAATGTGGCGCTCGCGAATGAACGCCCAAGGTTCTGGCATCGACAGTGGTTCGTCGCGCGTGAACCCGGATTCGTACAGCGCGCGCATCAGTTGGTACATCCGCTCGCCCCGCTCCGGCTCGTACCATTTCGCGACAAATGTTTGCCTATGCTCGGTTCGACGCGCCCCATTTTCAAAATAGAGTTGATAGAAAATCACCGGGTTACCCATCCCGTAATCGCTCAGCGCGCGAAAGGTGTAATGCTCGATCGCGTAACCCTGTTCCTTGAGATAGCGGATCGGCTCCTCGACAATTGTCTCCAACGGCGCGGAGGCGAGGGTCAGCGCGGGAGTTGTGGCAGCGGGAGATGTCATGGCAAAATATTTATTGAGCGCGGGGATTTCAGCATTACGGCGCGCGTGAAGAAATTAACGCGTCGAGCAGAATCCCGCCGCGCACGACCGAGTTCGCGTTCGCATCAAACACCAGTCCGAAAGCATAGCCAAATTGCGGCAGGGCATTGACGCGCGTGATCGTGCGCGCGATGGGATCAATCTGCGCGAGACCATATCCTTCATTGACAAAAACGCGATTGCGCGTCGAGTCCACCGCGATGCCGTAGGCGGTATCGAGCGGGTGCGCGTAATCACCGCCGAACCGCGCAATGACTTGATTCGTCGCGCCGTCGATCTCCGCCACCGCATGCAGGCGCGGGCTGATGAAATGGACCGTGTAGACGCGATTCGTTTTTTCATTCAGCGCGAGTCCCTGCACCAGACCGAGACCGCCCAGCTCAATAGTGCTCTCGACCTCGCCGCTCACCTCGAAAACGCTGATGGTCGTGCCACCGGCGTCGCCAACGTACACGCGTTGATTCGCGGAATTGAACACAATACCATAGGGCAGCCTCCCCGCTTCAACCCTCCGCGTAATCGCGCGACGGTTCAAATCGAGGAGAATGAGTTCATGCGCGCCGGTGTTGGCGATGAACAGAATATTGCCCCCGAGCGCGAGACCACTCGGCTGAGCGAGCGCCGCAATTTCCGCGCGTTGGCTCAACGTACGTTCATCCAAAATCAGCACGCGCCCATTCGTCGCCTCGCTCGCATAAATCTCGCCGCGCGTTTCGTCAAAAGCCAGCGCGCGGATTACGCCCTCTACACTCACGCGGCGTTCTGAGAAATCGGCGACACGCACCACGATTCCCCCGGGTTCGGTGGAGGCGAGCAGGCGATGGGCGCGGTCGAGCGCGACGGCGCGCGGGAAAATTTCGGCAGGAAAAATTTCCGGCTCGAAGTTGGACGCGGCAAGAGCCGCGCCCTGAATACGCGCGAGCTGCGCGAACGCGGGCATAAGCTCACCACCTGTCGAAATGTCTCCATGCGCGATAAAGGGCGCGTAGAGGTTGTGCGGCGTGTTCGTCTCAGTTGGCGTCGGCGTGATCGACGGCGTGAAGGTGTTGGTCGGCGTGAGTGTAATCGTCGGCGTGTGTGTAGGCAGATGAGTATTTGTCGCCGTCGGCGTACTTGTAATAGTCGGTGTATTGGTACGCGTGG